>JBGPNE010000057.1:0-9616 GCA_041487335.1 Pyrinomonadaceae bacterium | reverse complement strand
TCAGTTTCAAGCTCGAAGGCGAGGAACTGCACGCCGAAAGGATCTCAGATGATCTCGCGGCTCTGCACGGGTTAGCTCGGGCGTTAGCGAACAACGCCATCGTCGGTGTTACCGAAGGGTTCAGCAGGCAGATGGATGTTGTCGGGGTTGGTTACAAAGCAGACGTGCAGGGTAAAAGGATTGTTTTCTCACTTGGCTATTCGCATCCGATTGAATTTCCCCTGCCGGAAGGAGTCGAGGCAAAGGCTGAGCGTCTCGCGACAAAGAGCAGTATCCAGCAGTATCAGACGACGTTGACACTTACGAGTATCGACAAGCAGAAGCTTGGTCAAGTGGCCGCGGAGATGCACAGGCTGCGAAAGCCCGACGCTTATAAGGGTAAAGGAATCCGTTACTCCGACGTAGCGATCAAGTTGAAGCCGGGTAAGACAGGGAAGTAATTTGAATTTTCGATTTTCGATTTCCGATTGGAATTTCTGAAACGTTGACCGGGAATAAATCGGAAATCGGAAATTGAAAATCCCTTTGAGGTAGAGATGGCAAACACGGACAGAGCCGTAGTGCGAACGGCAATACATAGGCGCATTCGCCGGAAGGTCAGAGGAAGCACCGAGAGGCCGCGCCTGGCAATCTATCGCAGCTTGAACCACATCTACGCCCAGATCATTGACGACTATCGTGGTCAAACGCTGGTTTCGGCTGCAACGACCGAGAAAGAGTTGCGGGGCACGACCGGGGGCAATGTTGAAGCCGCCCGGCGAATCGGAAAGGCGATCGCTGAGCGTGCTCTTGCCAAGGGTATCGACCAGGTCGTCTTCGATCGCGGCGGCTACCTTTATCACGGCCGGGTCAAAGCTCTGACTGATGCAGCTCGTGAGACTGGATTGAACAAAAATGAGTCAGCCGAAAAGGCGGAAAACTCAGACGAGAACGGCAAAGAATAGCAATGAGACAACCTAAGCAACGTATTCCGGCGCAGGGACTCGACCTGAAGGATCAGGTCATTTCAATTAATCGCGTGACTAAAGTGGTAAAAGGGGGCAAGAACCTATCATTTGCTGCACTGGTCGTGGTCGGCGACGAAGGTGGTCACGCGGGCTTTGGCACCGGTAAGGCCCGCGAGGTTCCGCTAGCGATCAAGAAAGCAATTGAGGCCGCCAAGAAGAGCTTGATTCGCGTGCCCCTGATAAATCACACGTTGCCGCATCAGTTGATAGGACGGTTTGGTGCCGGGCGCGTTTTGGTTAAGCCTGCTTCCCAGGGTACAGGTGTGATCGCGGGCGGCGCAGTGCGAGCGGTCATGAAGGCGGTTGGTGTTCGTGATGTTCGTACAAAGGTGCTCGGATCCACCAATCCCCATAACGTTGTGCGCGCCACTTTTGACGCTCTTCTGAGGATGAAAGACCCAATGGAGTTAGCTCGGCTGCGCGGCAAGCAAGTCGAGGAGATGTAAGCTAGGTTTGAGCTGCGGTTTGAGTCGAGACTCCCGACTCAAAAGGCGAGGTCTTATGGCGGACAAACGAACAAAACGGCGTGATCAGGCCATCAAGAGTACTATTCGAATTCAGTACTACAGAAGTTTCATAGCGGCACCGAAGAAACAGAAAGCGATGGTTCGGAGCCTTGGCTTAACGAAGCTCAATCAGATTGTCGAGCGGCCGGACTCTGCTTCAATGCGAGGCGCCGTTGCGAAGGTACCGCACCTGTTGCGGATCGTGGAGTAGGAAGATTTTAGATTTTGGACTTGCGATTTTTGACCGTTGCCGGGAAATTGAGATCGTAAGTCTTCAAACGGAGCTTAGAATGCCTATCAGTCTTAACAGCCTTCGTCCGGCGAAGGGGTCAACACATAAGAAGAAGCGTGTGGGAAGAGGTCCCGGGTCAGGTCTGGGCAAGACGGCCGGCCGAGGTGAGAAAGGGCAGAAATCTCGCTCAGGGTACTCGGCGAAGATTGGTTTCGAAGGCGGCCAAATGCCGCTTCACCGCCGGCTGCCCAAGCGCGGTTTCACAAATATCTTTAGGAAGCGTTGGCTTGAGGTCAGTCTTGCGGCCCTGAATCGGCACTTCGAGTCCAATGAAGAAGTGACTCCTCAGGTATTGCATGATCGCGGCATTATCAAAAAGGCCAAGCACGACGTGGTTGTGCTTGGCAACGGAGAACTGTCGAAAGCGCTTCGCGTTTCAGCTCACCGCTTCACGAAGAGTGCACGCGAAAAGATTGAGAAGGCGGGCGGCGCCGCCGTAGAGATCGGCAAGTAGTTTAGAACGCCCCAGCAAGGACGCATATGGAAAAGTTTTTGGCCGCTGTTCGCAACATGTTCAATGTGCCGGATTTGCGCAGGCGTATCTTGTTTACGCTCAGCATGCTGGCGATTTATCGCCTTGGCGCACACATTGGTGCTCCTGGAATAAACAGAGAGCGGCTGGATCAGGTCTGGCATGACGTTGCGGGCACGCTCCTGGGCGTACTCGACCTTTTCTCTGGAGGAAACTTCCGCACGATTTCGATCTTTGCTCTCGGCGTTACACCATACATTACCGCTTCGATCATTTTGCAGTTGATGACCGTGGTCTCGCCGCAATTGAAGAAGCTGCAGGAGGAGGGCGAGATTGGGCGGCAGAAGATCAATCAGTGGACACGGTATCTGACCGTTGGTCTGGCAGGGATTCAAACCTCGTTCGTTGCTCACTGGTTGCAGGTCAATGGAGTTGGCGCCCCAACCTCGGGATTCCTTTTCACAACGGTGTTGACGCTGACAACCGGCACAATCTTCGTGATGTGGCTGGGTGAGCAGATTACCGAACGCGGTGTCGGAAACGGGATTTCGCTGCTGATCTTTGCCGGTATTGTCATCGGATTGCCTCGTGGCGTGGAACAGGTCTTCGAGCGGGTGCGAGGCGGCGATACGCTGGAGACAATCGGCGTTATCGGTTTAATCGTGGCGCTGGTCGCGATAATTGCGTTCATCGTGTTCGTTGAAGCGGCCAGACGGAAGGTGCCCGTCAGTTACGCGAAACGTCATATCGGCCGGCAACTTGTCGGCGGGCAGCAGACAACGATGCCGCTTAAGATCAATATGGGGGGTGTGATCCCGGTGATCTTTGCGTCGTCAGTTCTGTCGATGCCGCAGAGTCTTTTTGCAGCGTTTCCCCCAGATCCGAACAAAACAGGTTCGGCGTGGGGAAAGGTATGGACGTTTTTCCAAACCTTCCATGCTAGCGATCCTTACTACGAGCTGATCTTCCTTTCGCTAATCGTTTTCTTCACCTTCTTCTATGTCTCCATCGTTTTCAATGTCGAGGAAGTCGCTGACAACCTGCGCAAACATGGTGGCTTCATGCCGGGGATTCGGCCGGGAAGGGCCACCGCTGAATATCTCAATTCTATTCTCACACGGCTGACTACGGTCGGTGCGCTTTATTTGGCGCTGGTGGCATTTGTTCCTCAGTTCATGCTAAGCGGGTTTAAGGTTGCGCGTCTACCCTTGATTGGCACCTGGCTTGACGCCTTCGTAAGTAGCACGCCGGGCTTCTCATGGATTCCTACAGGCATGGGTTATCAGTTCTATTTTGGTGGAACGTCATTGCTGATTCTGGTCGGCGTGGCCATGGACACGGTGGCGCAAATTGAGGCGCAACTTGTAATGCGCAACTACGAAGGATTCCTCGGTGGCGGAGGGCGTTTGCGAGGGCGAAGAGCCTGAGTGGATCCTAGATTTTTGATTTCCGATTGTGGATTCAAATCGCCAGGTCAACGATGATCTAAGATCAAAAATCCCTATGTCGAAAATCATATTGTTGATGGGTGCGCCTGGTGCTGGCAAAGGCACGCAGGCGCGCTTGCTTCAAGAGCGGCTAAATCTTCCGCAAATTTCCACGGGCGACATGTTTCGCGCACTTAGAGACGCACGGACGTCACTAGCAGAAGAGGTGCGGGCCATGATGGAAGCAGGGCAACTGGTCTCGGATGATCTAACTATTAGGGTCGTACGTGAGCGAACGGGACGTGACGACTGCAAACACGGCTACATTCTTGATGGCTTTCCGCGCACGCCGGCACAGGCGACAATGCTGGAAAAACTGGCTGTCGAGCAGGGAAAGCGGATTCAGGCGATCTTGCTTGACGTGCCGCGCGAGTTGCTGGAGAAGCGCATGACAGGCCGGCGTAACTGTCCTGTTTGCGGTGAGATCTACAACATTTACTTCAGGCCGGCGAAGGTTGATAACGTTTGCGACCTGCATCCAGAGATACCGCTCAACCATCGAGCCGATGATAATCCGGAGACGGTGCAAGCTCGTCTCGCTACTTACGAAGAGCAAACGCGCCCAATGCTTGAATATTATCAGGCAGCAAATATTCTGCGCGTGGTTGACGGCACACGAGAGCCAGAAGCGATTTACAGGGACATTGAAAACATGATCGCGAGTGAAAGGTAACAAGAAGCTGCTTGCCTTTTAACACCTATCGCTTGTCAGCGTCTTTATGATTATCGGAAAGTCAAAAAAAGAGATTGAGAAAATGCGAGCCGCGGGTCAGCTTGTCGGACACGTGCTGCACGAACTAAGAAAAATGGTTAAGCCGGGAATTCCCACCATCGAAATCGATCGCGCCGCCGAAAAGATGATCCGTGATGCGGGCGCTCTGCCAACGTTCAAGGGCTACCACGGTTTTCCCTATTCCATTTGTGCCTCAATCAATGAGCAGGTGGTTCACGGCTTCCCCTCAAACTACAAACTGAAAGAGGGCGACATATTTTCGATCGACTGTGGTGTGACCCTGGAAGGGTTTGTCGGGGACACCGCAACCACCGTTCCTGTGGGAACCGTGCGGGAGGATTGGCTAAAGCTAGTTCGAATTACCGAGGAGTGTCTCGATCGGGCTATTGAACAATGCCGACCAGGTAAACATTTGGGCGACATTGGTTGGGCGGTTCAAGAGTACGCCGAAGCCCATGACTATTCAGTTGTGCGAGACTACGTCGGCCACGGTATCGGCCGCCAAATGCACGAGGATCCGCAGATTCCCAACTACGGTAAGCCTGGGCAGGGACCAAAGATAAGGACTGGTTACGTTTTTGCCGTCGAACCAATGATAAATTTGGGTGGCCATTACACGAAAGTGTTGTCTGACGGCTGGACGGTCGTGACCTTGGACGGGCAGCCCAGCGCGCACGCGGAGCACACCATCGCCATCACTGCAGAGGGTCCAGACGTGCTTACCAGGGTGGCTACCGTTGGCCAGCCCCAGGTGGCGGGCGTGACCTGTAACTGATAGGCGCAGCGCGGCTTGGCAAAGCTAAGCAAGCGTGTTATTATTTGCAGTTTGTCAGCAAAAGGCAAAATTTAGCCCTGAGAGGATATGGCGAAGGAAGAAGCTATAGAAGTCATGGCTAAGGTTCTTGAGACTTTGCCTAACGCCATGTTTCGAGTTGAGTTGGAAGACAGCCAGCACCAGGTGCTTGCGCACATTTCGGGAAAGATGCGTAAGCATTTTATTCGGATCCTTCCTGGTGACAGAGTACTGGTGGAGCTATCGCCTTACGATTTGAATCGAGGACGAATCACTTACCGGTACAAATAGAGCCGTTGGTGACCAGGTTGGAGAAAGACTAGAGGGTGTCAAATGAAAGTGCGTGCCTCAGTTAAAAAGATGTGCGACAAGTGCAAGATCATCCACCGCAAAGGAGTAGTGCGGGTGATTTGCGTCAACCCCAAACATAAGCAGCGTCAAGGATAGGTTGTTTATGATTGCGATTGCCGGTTTTCGACTTAATTTCGCCTTGAGTCGTAAATCCGGGATCCAATATCTACTGGAGAACAGATAACAATGGCACGTGTAGCTGGCGTCGATCTTCCGCCGAATAAGCGAGCTGAGGTCGGACTTACATATATCTACGGTATTGGCCGCTCGCGCGCGAACTCGATTCTCAACGAAGCGGCCGTCAATCTCGACACGCGCATCAAAGATTTGAATGAGGATGAACTGAGCCGAATTAGAGCAATTCTGGAGGCACAAGGCGAGATTGAGGGCGACTTGCGCAAGCGAATTCAGATGGATATCAAGCGTTTGATGGACATCGGTTGCTACAGAGGGTTGCGCCATCGGCGTTCTCTGCCAGTTCGCGGACAGCGTACGCACACAAACGCACGCACGCGCAAGGGCCCGCGCCGCGCGACCATTGCCAAGAAGAAGGCGCCGGGCAAGAAGTAGGGAAAGCGTTTTCGATTTTAGGTTTTTGCTTTGTGATTCTCTGAATGGTTAAAGCGATGAAAATCTACAACTAACAATCAAAATTCGAGAACTGGAATATGGCAAAAACAGGCGGAAAAAAGAAGGTCTTTCGTAAGAAAGAGAAGAAGAACGTGCCGGTCGGTGTGGCGCACATAGCAGCGTCGTTCAATAACACCATGATTTCGATTACCGACCTGGCGGGCAACCTGATTGCCCAGTCTTCGGCGGGCGCGCGTGGTTTTCGTGGTTCGCGTAAAGGCACTCCCTTCGCAGCCCAGCAGGCTGCGTATGAAGCAGCAAGAAAGGCGCACGAAACCGGGATGCAACAGTGCGAGGTGCGGGTCAAGGGCCCCGGTGGCGGTCGGGAGTCTGCGATTCGTGCCATCGCTAACGCCGGCATTCGAGTGACGACAATTCGCGACTCGACGCCGATTCCACACAATGGGTGCCGTCCCCCGAAGCGGCGCAGAGTGTAGGGGATTTGGGATTTTCGACTTCCAGAATACGAACTATTGAATCTGCGATTCGCGATCATTAAATCAGAAATTGGGAAATCGGAAATTGATAGTTAATTAACCTAAAGGATGAAGGGCCAGCGTTATAGCGCAGCCTGTAAACTTTTCCGTCTAACAGACTGGAGGCATAAATAGTTGGCTAGGTATAGAGATGCGGTGTGCCGTTTGTGTCGCCGCGAAGGTGCAAAACTCTTTCTCAAGGGTGATCGATGCTACAAGCCATCTTGTCCGATTGAAAAGCGCGGTACACAGCCGCCCGGACAGCATGGCAATTCTATGCGTCGTGGCAAGGCGCTGGTTGGTTACGGCCAGCAGTTGCGCGAAAAGCAGAAGGTTAAACGCATTTATTTCATCCTCGAAGGACAGTTCCGCAATTATTTCGAGCGCGCAGCTCGGATGAAAGGAATTACAGGTGAAAACCTGTTGTTCCTGCTTGAGCGCCGCTTGGATAACGCTGTTTACCGCGCCGGTTTTTCAACCTCGCGCCGGCAGGCCCGTCAGCTCGTGAACCATGGGCACATACTGGTCAATGGACGCAAAGTCGACATTCCTTCGTATCAGGTGAAGGCTGGCGAAGTAATCAGCATTAAAGAGGCGAGCCGTAAGAATCCGCACATCGAGGGTGCCTGGCAAACGGCTTCGGGGCGCGGACGGCCACCGTGGATCTTGCAGGAAAGCGCTGACATGTCCGCTCGTATCAGCGGTCTGCCCGCGCGCGATGACATCGATCGCACTATCAACGAGCAGCTTATTGTCGAGCTCTATAGCAAGTAAACAGAGAAAACCTTCAGGCGTCCGCAAACTTTTCGCGATGCCTGCGGGCTAACTGCATGCTAACTGGGACCTAAAAAGTTATGGCTATGGATCAAAATAATCTTTGGACTGGCTTTCAGATGCCACGCCGCCTGGCCGCTGACACTGAAACACTAACGGAACGCTACGGGCGCTTCTCTGCGCAGCCATTCGAGCGAGGCTTTGGCACAACGGTCGGGAACTCACTTCGCCGGGCGCTCCTCTCCTCGATTGAGGGTGCCGCAGTCACAGCGGTAAAGATTGAGGGCGTCGAGCACGAGTTCTCATCAATAAAGGGCGTTGTCGAAGACGCAACGGACGTTATCCTGAATCTGAAACAGGTCCCTTTCAATCTGCATGGTAACGAACCAAAGACTCTGAGGATTTCCAAAGAGACTGCTGGTGAGGTTACCGCTGCTGACATCGAAGGCGATGCTGACGTGGAGGTACTCGACCACGACGTCCATATCGCGACAGTCAGCGAAGGTGGGTCGCTAAAAATAGAAATGAGACTGAAGCGCGGACGGGGCTACGTCTCTGCCGATCGAAATTTCGACGAAGACCTTTCCCTCGGTTACATCCCAATCGATTCGGTGCACACGCCTGTGAAGAAGGTCAACTATACCGTCGAAGCCGCGCGTCTCGGACAGAACACCGAATTTGATAAGCTCACAATTGAAGTCTGGACCGATGGGTCTGTAAAGCCAGAAGACTCCATTGGCCTGGCGGCGAAGTTGATTAAGGACCACATGTCGATCTTCATCAACTTCGAAGAGGACACGGATGATTTCGCTTATTCGAAGATGGAACGCCCACCCTTGCCTCGCAACGATCAACTGGATCGGTCGGTTGACGAACTCGAGTTATCTGTTCGCTCTTACAACTGCTTGAAGAATGCCGACATCAGGACGATTCGCGACCTGGTGCAGCGCACAGAGCGCGAAATGCTGGCGACGAAGAATTTCGGTAAAAAGTCGCTAAATGAAATCAAAGAGATCCTCAATGGGATGGGCTTGGATTTCGGTATGGAGTTTGACGAGCAGGGCAATCCGATACCGGGCAGTGGCGGTCGCGACGGCGCGGATCTGTCAGATTTCGAAGGAGAAGAACCAGAATAGGTATCTTGCGCGAGTTATGACAAACCTTTTCTTTGAGGAAATCCCCGTGAAGAATGAGTAAGCATTGGGATACTTGTAAAGAGTTATGCGGCACCTGAAGGCACATCGTAAACTTGGTCGAACAACGGAACATCGCATGTCGATGCTTCGCAATCTTGCGATTTCGTTAATAAATTCACGCGAAGAGAGAATTGTTACCACGGTTCCTAAGGCAAAAGAGCTGAGACCTTTTGTCGAGCGCGCAATTACCCTTTCGAGGCGTGCACGAAACCTCGCCGGCGAGGGTTCTGAGGCTGACGCTGTTCACCTCCGACGCCAGGCCGCGGGATTCTTCCATGCTGGCAATACTCAACAAGCGGCGCTAGCTGGGAGACGCGGACAGTTGCGTCCGTCTCGCACGGCGGGAGTTGCGGCGTTGAGGCGTCTATTTGATGAACTGGGTGAGCGATACAGAGACAGACCCGGGGGCTACACACGAATCCTAAAACTTGGCCACCGCGAAGGGGACAATGCCGAACTTGCAATAATCGAACTCGTTGATAACCCCCGCGAGCAGGAAGCCATCGAAGCAGCGAAGAAACGAAGCAAGCATGCTGCAACTGCCAAGAAGAAGCGAGCCGGAGAAGGCAGGAGATCCAGCGCGGCTGATCGTGGCAAGGCTTCCGAGAAAGAAAAGACCAGCGAGGCAATAGATACCATAGAAGCGTCCGGTAGTAATGAGACATTGGAGATCTCCGGTCAGGTCGAAGAGCCGGAGAAGTTGGTTGAGGACGAAGAGAAGTAGAGAGACCAGGTCGCTCAATCGCGCGTTGCGCGCTGGGTACCGGTAGCACACGCTCGATCGGTAAAGGCCCCAATCGACCATCGGCAGACAAACCGAGTCTTTTGGGGCTAATCACTTTGTTAGGCATTTGAGTGATACAAAACTCCCCCGGGCCCGAAAAGAACATGAACGACCG
>JBGPNE010000056.1:0-9735 GCA_041487335.1 Pyrinomonadaceae bacterium | reverse complement strand
CATCGGTGCGATTGATTACTTCACGGAGATGTTAGCTTCCACGTCCGTCATGCTCATTAACGTCGGCAGATTTGTTCAAGACTTCTTGTTGCTGGCGATGCAAGAGTTTGACGGCATCAGGCTCTCTGATGGCTACGTTCAGACATCCAGTATCATGCCGCAGAAGCGTAATCCGGTGGCCCTGGAACACGTCCGCACCCTTGCCAGCAAAGCTTTGGGACAGGCGACCGGCGTTTTCATCAGCGCGCACAACACCCCCTTCGGAGACATCAACGACGTTGAAGATGATTTGCAACCGCTGATCGCCAACACACTCCGCGACGCTACGCGCTCGCTCTCTCTTTTTGCCGCCGCGCTCTCGACGGCTACATTCAACACTGAGACACTAAGACGGCGCGCAGGCGAAGGATTCATCACCGTCACCGAGTTGGCTGACATCTTAGTCCGCCGTGATAAATTACCTTTTCGCACTGCTCACCAAATAGTTGCTAGTTGTGTCCAGCTTGCCCACGAAAGAGGCGTGGAGTTGTCTTATGATCTTTTGCAGACGGTTGCTCGCGGAATCATAAATCGCCCAGTCAATCTCACACCTGAGGAGGTGACAAAGGCGCTCGATCCGGAAAACTTTGTTAAGGTGCGTGGCATTCTCGGCGGCCCCGCTCCCCGAGAAACCCGCCGCGCCGTCGCTCTTGAACGCGACCAGGAGAGAGACGATGAGCAATGGTACGAGACGCGCCAGGCGGCCTTGGAGAATTATCCCCAGCGTCTCCGAACTGCTGTTTACTCATTCATCCCCACAGTTGCTTAGCTCCACTTTATCGCTCAACGTTTTCCCCGTGGTCTACGCGCGGGAGCCCCAAACTTGACGCAAAGAGGGCGTGTCAAAACTCTGAAGGCTCCCAAGGTCCGGATGTCTAGCACTCCATATCATCGAAGGGGCACGGCACAGTCCTCACAGTGAGAGATCGGCGTTTCGGGAGTGCAATGAGTTAACGAATAGTTTTCTGCAACTGATCGTAGCTTCTATCTTTTCCCTTGTGCTGCCGTTGAAGTCTTAGTCGGCCGGACGCGGCTTACGTCTCTCGGATAGAAACTTTGCTGCGAAGAGAGTTGAGACCCAGGCCACGAGCGACGAGGACGCCAATGACCAGCCAATCCCGGCAATCGCCGGATCAACGTAAGGACCAATCAGGGCAATCAGGATACTTGCATTCGTAACCCGCGCGGTAAGGTGTCTAACCCGCGTTGAATTCTGTAACCAATTAATCCGCTGGAGTTCGGCGGAGAGGTAGTCGTCATCATCATTTAAGCGAGCATAGTAGTCTGCTTCACGCCGCGCATACAGCACTAGTGCTTTCTCGGAGACCCCCTGAGCCGCCCCGCGATACTGGTGAATTACGTGCGCGAGTTTGCCATGGCGCAAGGCAACGTCGGCGAGCCCCATACGAGATCTGAAGTTTCTAGCCTCCAGATCAATTGCGCGCTGAAAGCTACGCTGTGCTCGTTCTGCCTCACCGCACTCCAGAAAACTTTCACCAATCAGAGACAATAGCTTGGAATCGTTCTTAGCGCGCAACCTCGAAAGACGGAGAGCGGCTCGCGCCCTTGATAAAAGACGGGCATCACCGCGGGCACTCGCTTGTGAACGAAGCAAACGTGCAAAATCATAAATCAGCCAGCTGTCTCTCGGAATAACATTCAACGCGCGCCGGAAGGCCTCACCCGCCTCTCTCAAACGACCTGCGATTCGCAATTTGTTTCCGAGTCGTCTCAGTTGCAGCGCTCGCTCAATATCAATCGCGGAGGAGAATTCAGAAAGCTCAGTCTGCCCTTCGCGGGGATGCTTCGTTCTACCTAACTTAAAATCTGCGGTGGCGCCGTCGAGGACATCGGCTGACGCTAATTGCAGCGCTTGGACTTCGCGGCGTAGAGATTTCGGATCGCAAAGATAATCCCGCAGCTCTCGCGTTCGGAGATCCATCTTATCGTCGTGAATGAGCGGAAATAGTTTGCGTACCATTTCTCGGTAGCTTTTTCCGCCGGAGGCAAACGAGAATCCGATGCCCTTGCCAACTATTTGCGTGCGATAGCGATACCGCACCCTTCCGCCCCGTCGCAGTGTTCGCAGCGCGTTGGTGTCCACCCTTTCAAAGTCTGCGACGCTGAGTTGTTGTCTCCGCCCAGAGATCAGCTGAAGAATGAACGGCACCGGACCGCGCCGACATAAAAGTTGACCGTCAAACGCAATCCTGTCAGCAAAGGCCAGCGCCGGGACAATTAACCATGCTGACGCTAGAGCGCCCAGGGCCCAGATATTGTTTTCAGAACGTAAAAGCAATGCAGACGTAAATGTGAGAACACTGGCGGCGGCAAGGTAAGCACCTGGAGAAACGCGAATACTGGCCAGAAGTATCCTCTTGTGAGGTTTTTCGCGAGCTTTGGCAACTTCCGCGAGCGTGTTTAGGGCCGAGATCTGTTTCGTATCGTTCATTTACTGATCTCTTGCATCGTTCTGATGCGGGCTTTCAATAGGCACTTCAAGAGAAAAAATGCCTGCCTCGCGTCCCGGTTCAGTGTAACGTAAGTCAGCGAATTGCACGAGCGTTTGTGTGGTGCAATCTGAGGTGACCACGCGCATTACAGGAAATCGTGCGAAGCCCAGAAAGATTCGTGCTCGCGCATCGCCGGAAGCCACTGCGACGGCGTGAGAAGCGGAAGTGTCCGGCTTTTGGTAACGGACTAAACCCGAAGGACCTCGACGGCCGCCAATTAGGAAAAGTTCAAACCGATACGCAGCCCGCTCAGTCTCCACTACACACTGCCAATGAAATGGGTTGGCGAGTGTGGGCATTGCGACAATCGCAACAACTTTCTCGCCGTCTTCACTCGCAATCACGGAAGCTTCGAGCTGTGCTTGTCGAACCGCCATCGTGTGAATTATAGCGAGACCTCCCCAATAGAGCACCACCACCGCAAACGCTGCGATTGCAAGCTTCCCTCCCCAGCGCTGAGCCACGTTTAGCCTGGATAGAATCACGATACCAATCAGAGCCGTTATCCATAAGCCACGTAGCAATGCAGGGTTCGTCAGACCGCCACGAGCCGCTGGTCCAAAGAACACTACGTAGGTAACGAGCAAGGCTAGAACCAGCCAGAGCAGGATCTGTTTCCTGGTCTTTGAAGTCAGCAGAAATGCCGCGGCTCCAAAAATTAGCCACAAGAAGGGATCAACAATGAAGACCAGATCTCCGTAAAACCATCTGGAGTTCCAGGGGAGCAACAGGCGAATTCCATAATTGTTCGTCCAGTCCATGAATGGGTGAGTAGCGCTCACAATGAGTGCTGCCAGCATCAGGCCGCGCAATTTTATGCTTGGTCGGCGTGAGCGAATTCGAGCGATGAGCCGGTCAGCAAGGTAGAACATCAACGGAATCAAGAGCGCCAGCACCAGAGTGCCGATGATCGAGTGAGTAATTCCGCGGTGATGCTGAAGGAAGGCCCAGCGGCCTCCAACGAGAAGCGCCAGTATGTCCGAGTCGGGTGCATTCGAAGCGAGAATGCAGACTGCCGTCGCGTGTGGGGATAACCTTTCCAATCCGGCCTTGGAGGCGGCCAGCCCGACCAGTGAATGGGTAAGGTTGTCCATCGCGGGACATCTTAGATTTTTGATTGCCATTTTGCGATTGGCGACGAGCTGTGAGGCTCAAAGCGTCCGCCAATCGAAAATCTAAAGTCGCAAATTAGAACGGGGCTCCTCCTCCGGGAGACTCCGGTGTAAGTTGCGCATAGCGCTCGGGGTCGAGTTTTTGAAGCTCCTGAGCCGCGTCACGAGCGGCCCCGGATTGAGGCAGTGGCGTTCCGTCCTGGCCTTTCGCTTTTCGCGCAGAGTCGGCAATGCGGAAGAGTATGTCAGAGGCCTCCTTATTCTTACCCTGCTTCTGGTAAACAAGAGCAAGACGGAGATTGGCTGTGTCGGAGGGCACTACCGCACTGTTCTGCTTTGCCAGCTCATTGTAGAGTTGTGCCGCTTCATCGTATTTTGCATCGGCGTCCTTCGTCTGGGCAAGCGCAAACTTAGCTAGCGTTGCTACGTCGCTGACGCTGCTTTTGCTAAGTTCGGTTAGCTCATCGATCCCTCTATTGCGATCGACATAAAGAAGACTCGTCGCGCCAAAATAACGAGCTTCTGTTCGATAGGGGTCACCGTACTTGGCTGCCACTTTTTGAAACTCCACTATCGCCTTATGAGCTCTATCCTGTTCGCTGATGAAGCTGGGGCCGGTTGCGTTGGCTGCTGGCGTCGCCGACACCTGAGCGGTTGCGATCTTGATTGCGAGCCCTAAGGCCTGGCGCGCTTCCTCGGTGCGCTTATGGTGATGCCAAACCCCGATCCAGACCGCTATCCCAATGGCCACCGCCGCCGTCAGGCCATAGAGCATTGCTTTTCCCTTGCCTTCAAGCCGGTCTCCGAGCCGATCGAAAACCGTCATCGCGGCATCACGAAAACGGTCGTGCCGCAGTTCTCGGACACGCTTCTTTTTGTATTTGGCCACGTATTTCCTTCTCGCAAGTCCACATAGTGAACTGCGTTCTTCTGGGTGTATGATCCGCGAACTAATCACTGTAGTGGTCGCCGTGAAAACTTGTCAAGCAAGCTCTTTGGCAATATTTATCGGCTCGATTCACTGGATCGGATCGCAGTGGCTTGACTCGGAGATGTATGCTTGAGCTGCGAGAAAAGCAGGAACCATCTAAGGGAATGATGAGAATTCTTTGGGAACAAACTGCCAAAGGGTGGTGTCTAAAGCGCCGACTGTCCGGGAATGGGCAGAGGCCTTCAGCTAGTCCGATTCCCGCCCCAGGGGGTAACCAGTGAGCTACGGAGAGCCAATGACCCTCCGCGGGCAGATAGAACTGGAGCCGGTTGCACCGGCAGCCTCGGTGGAATTCCGTGAAAAAGCCGAAGCGCAGTTCGTTGAAAGACTAAAGCAGGGTGAAGCAGCGGCGTTCGATCTCCTGGTTAGCCAGCGATCAGGCGAAATCTACGGACTGCTTTTCCGCCTGACTGAGAATAGTGAGGAAGCTCTTGACCTGACGCAGGAGACGTTCCTGCGAGCCTTCCAGAATATCGGGCACTTTCGTGGTGAGGCGGACTTAAGGACCTGGATTTATCGCATTGCCATTAACCAGGCGCGAAATCGTTGGCGCTGGTGGCGCAGACGCCGGCGCGATTCGACCGTGTCACTCGACTCTACAGAGGGTCCTCGCAACCAACCGTTAATCGCAACGTTGGCCGAGGGTTCGCATAATCCGGAGCAGGCGACATTGGCACATGAACGTGAGCGAGCACTCAGATCTGCCTTGCAAAGTCTTGGCCGCGCCTATCGGGAGACGGTAATCCTCAGAGATATTGAGGGATTCAGGTACGAGGAGATTGCCGCAACTTTGGAGATCAGCGTAGGCACTGTGAAATCGAGATTAGCGCGTGGCCGCCAGGAGCTGCGTCGCCGATTGGAAGGATCTTTGTAATTGTCGATTTTCGATTGGCGATTGAAAACTGGTCAAACAGGTATTAGGATTTTCAATCGGCACTCGGAAATTGCAAATGCCTTTGGCGAATGGCTGACCCGCCCCGGCTCACAACAACTCGGTGCCAAATGGGTCGAAGTGACGAAACGGCGGGACAAGCGGAACTAACTAGACGATGAGAGCGAATTTGAAAACGTGGCCAGCAACACCCGTTGGACGCCTCGTTCGAATCCAGCAGTTAGGTTTTGTCTTGTACTTTGCCGGCGTTGCTTCCTTATAACAAGGGAGCAGCCGGGGTCGGCCAGCCATTCGGGAGATTTGCTATTTTAGATTCTTGATTTCCGATTGGAAGATAGAAGCTTCACGAGCAGGAAATTGGAAATCGAAAATTGGAGATCGAAAATTGAATGGTCATGTTGTGCGAAGAAACAAAGCAGTCGCTGTCGTCATACATCGACGATGTGTTGTCGCTACCAGCGCGAGTCGCTGTTGACGCGCATCTAGACAAGTGCCCTGTTTGCCGTACACGGCTCTCGGAGTTGCGGTCGCTGACCCGGGGCTTGAGCAGGTTGTCTCGTCCGGCTCCGCCCACGAATCTGGCTTTTTCAATTGCTGACGCATTGATGATCGAGGCTGCCGCGCAGCGGCAAGCCCCTGAGCCCTCTTTTACTGGCCGCATTGCCCTTTGGCTCGAGCCGCGACTAATGCCCTACACCATCGGTTCGTTCGCCTCCGTCATCCTGTTTATCTCCATGTTTGCCGCGCTTCGTCCCCACTTTGTGGCACTTCACGAAGCAGCAATGCAGAACGCCATTTATGTTGTCGAGCCAAAGTCAGGTTACGACCTTTATGAACCGGTCACACCTGAGATTTTCGCTGCGAAACGGGCCCCTTTCGCGGAACAATCGCCGAGTCTTAATCCTGGTGGCGCCCTGGCGGCGCTTACGGGCTCGTATGCACACCCGCACACTGAGGATCATCAGGACGCCGACGATATGATCGTTGTGGCGGACGTCTTCAGCAATGGCGCTGCATCGCTCGCGGATGTCGTGCAAGCGCCGCGCGATCGACGAATGCTTGACGAATTTGAAATCGCGCTTCGGCAAAGCGCAGCTTTCGTTCCGGCCTCATTGGACCGTCGTCCGGATACGATGCGAGTTGTCTTTACCGTGCAGAAGGTGGATGTGCGTGAGCGAAATTTCTAAGTGCGAGTCGCCAGGATGTCCGGCAAACTTCAGTTTGTCGGTGGTTTGGGCCATTCAGCTGCTTCCGCCAGGCACGACAAACTGAAGTTTGAGGGACTCTTTCTCAGGAAATCCGCTCCCCTGAAGGATTGCAGGTCATTTCGACGACGTGATAACGCTTCCTCAAGTTCTCTAATTCAGTTTCCTGTTGTTTCAGAATCTCTTGATAATCCGCAGGTGGGTTGCCCCAGCAACCGATCATTCGGTAAAAGTAGATCCGCTTGCCGTGTGAATCCACAAACTTCCCTCTGCTACAGCGCGCTTTTAATTCCTTGAGCTTCTGCTCGACGGTGATCTTCTTGATCTCATTGGGTCCTTTTGCTGATCTCCTCATCTCGGTCGACACAACATCCGTCAGCTTGACGTCCTTAGGAAGGCATGCACAGGGACTGCGCGAGGGTAACGTCAAACCGATTAGCAGTGTGCCTAATAAAACCATCGTTGACATAATCTTCCCCCTTTTGCAAACCACTTGTCAGATAAAACGATACCCAAGAAGGCTTAACGGGTCCAATCTGATCTCATCAACTCTCGCAGGCCCCTCATGCGTTCGGGAAGTTTATCCAGTTCGGGAAGTTTATCCTTGACAGTTGCTAAAGAAAAGCACTAGATTTCGACTACCGAGGCAAATCTTCGGCACTTACCCGCCCCAGACCCCTTCGCCAGGTCTCAGACCTCTTTTTGATATCTCATGACGTAACCGGGTTTAATTAGTAGGTCTTCCTGCCTTGATAATATAGACATGAATGATCCTCTCTGAATGCCAGTAAGACCTCGCTAAAAAGGACTAGCGTTCAATCCTGTGATCGTCTTCTCCGACATACTCAACTGAAAGGTTAGCAAAAATGAAGAGACCGGTAGGATTCATGGCGATATTTGCCATCGCTATATTCTTGTCATGGATTTTTATGCCTGGAGTAGCTGCGAAAAAAGACAAGAAAATGGCCGACAAGAGCGCGGCGAGGATTGATACGAAGAAGAAAGCGAACAGCTTACTTTCCTTGCAGCCACGCAGATCCGGATCTTCACAACAAACTGGAAGTCCTTTGCCGAGTCAGAACTTCTCTGATGTCGACGATGAAGCCGACGATCCAGATCTGCCTCATCGTGGTCACGGCATCGACAAGGCGACCTATATGCTCTTGCGGGATGAGTATACCGCTCGTTTGCGTGGCATCGAGCCGGGTCGGCCCCACGATCCGACGGCTCGCGGCCGTGCCATCGAGCAAATGGAAAGACAGCAGTCAATGCTGGCGGAAAGAGATTCATTCCTTGGCAGAAAAGCCGGTTTCTTCGGACTCAGCCCTGACGCCGGGCCGGCATGGACTGCGCTTGGGCCAGCGCCGCTCCCGAATGGCTTTGGGAATAATCCCGTCACGGGGCGTGTCACGGCTGTTGTTGTTGACCCAACTAACTCAAACAAAGTCTATCTTGGGACGGCGCAGGGAGGTGTGTGGCGCTCGCTTGACGGGGGAACAAACTGGACCTCGATTTTCGACAACGCGCAGTCGTTAGCTATAGGCGCACTCGCACTTGCCCCTTCGGCTCCGACCACTCTTTATGTCGGCACTGGTGAGACGAACCGCTGCGGTGATTGCTTCTTTGGCGTAGGCCTATATCGGATCGACAACGCCGATACCACGGCGACATTGGTTGGTCCTATCAATCCCTCACTTACTTTCAACGTCAGTGGCGGCACGCTCACGACCTCTGCTTTCGCTGGCCGCGGCATCAGCTCAATCGTCGTTCACCCATTAGATCCCGCAACCATTTTCGTGGGCACCTCAACCGGAGTGGGCGGCAGTGGCGCGACTAGTCTAACTCAATTCGCTCCGCCGCTGGCCCTTCTGGGTGTTTATCGCTCGACCAATGCAACGTCTGCCGCTGGCTCAATAACTTTCCAGAAATTGGCTGTGGCGACCGGCGACCCGACCAGCTTTGATATTCCGGCCACCGGAAATCGCCGCATTACCGACATCGTTATGGAGCCGGGAACTCCCAATAATTTGCTCGTCGGTGTGTTTGGCAGCACCACCCCTAATGACGGTGGTATTTTTCGCTCTACAAACGCGCTTGCCGGCTCTCCTGCTTTCAGCCAGGTGTTGTCGATCTCGATAGACCGGATCCAGTTTGCGATCAATAAGAATAACAACACAGGCGTTGTCAAAGTACTAGCCGCAACCGGTGAAACGCCAAGCACCAGCAGTTGCCCTGCAGCGTCAACTCAAAAAGGGGTTTTGAGACAATCTGTAGATGGCGGAGTGACGTGGCCGAGTAGTGACGCAACAGCAACGGCAGCTGGCATCCTCACGACCGCGGGGGGCTTTTGCGGAGGACAGTGTTTCTATAACGTCGTTGTAGCAATCGATCCGAAGGACGCCAATACCATTTATCTCGGAGGCAACGTTCAAGGCAGCTGCTCAGGCCTGATGCAAAGGTCTTCAGACGGTGTCAACTTCTCCAATGATGCTAGCGGCTTGCACCCTGACTCTCACGCGCTCTTCATGGACCCGCTGACCACGCCGTCAACCGTATTTACTGGAAACGACGGCGGAGTCTGGAAGAGATCGGCTAACGTTGCCGTCGGCACAGCCTGGACAAATCTTAATAACGCTCCGTTGAACACACTGCAGTTCGAAGGCATTGCGGTGCACCCGACTGACCGCAACCTCGTGATCGGAGGCACCCAGGATAATGGCACCGAGGCTCAGCAGAATGCTCCAGGAAACTGGATAGGTGCGGAAAGTGGTGACGGTGGCTACGCTCTGATTGACCAGAGCGCGACTGACACCATCAACGTGACTATGTACCATACCTTTTTCAGCCAGACCGGAAACCTGATCGGTTTTGATCGTACGAAGCTGGTCTCCTGCCTTGCGAGCTTTGACTCTTGGGCGTTTCGAGGCTTTGGATTCGGCTCCGATCCATCGCAGTCATGTGACGGAACGGACTTCTCCGCGCT
>JBGPNE010000055.1:0-9769 GCA_041487335.1 Pyrinomonadaceae bacterium | reverse complement strand
TGAAATCCAGTCATCTTGCGGTCGAGTGGTCGCGCGACTTGGACCCGGTCGCTACCGCTTCTCGGTTCTGTAGTTGAGTGACTCCGCTGCCGTCGTGACAAACTGCACCACTACCCGATTTCTGCTTGACTTGACAATCGGACTTTCAGCTTTATAGTCGGAAGCAGTCTTCCCGTCTTCCATCGATCAAGAGCCCAAAGAAAGGGCAATTCATATTCGCCGCCATCGCCTATGAAGCGTTTTACGTATTGTTCTTTCCTGCCTCCAGCTGCGATAGTTCTGCTAACGACAGTTTCGGTTTTTATCAACACGACATCGGCCCAGCTTCAAAATCTACAACGGCCAGCCATTGCCCGCGAAGAAGCGTATCGCGCCAATAACATCGGCGTCGCCCTGCTTGAACAGTTTAAATACAAGGAGGCCGGAGATCTTTTCAAGCGAGCCTTGCAACTCCATCCGCAGTTAACGCTGGCGCGCATCAATCTCGGCATCGCGCTCTACAACGTTCCCGACCTGCCGGGAGCACAGCGCGAAGAGCAAAGCGCCAGTGCGCTGGTCCCCGCGGCGCCACAGCCGTATTACATCCTGGGGCTTATTGCCAAAACTCAGAACCAGCCGGAAGATGCCGTCGCTCAGTTTCAGCGTGTGCTGAAGATTGATCCCAATGACGTGGGCACGAATGTCAACCTGGGCCAGATCTACGCGCAGCAACGCAAATACTCAGAAGCCGTTGCTGCTTTTCGTATCGCCCTGGCCGCGGAGCCTTACAACGCAACCGCTCTCTACAATCTGGGCACTGCTCTGATCCGCTCTGGCCAGCGTGACGAAGGCCTGCGCGTCATTCAACGTTTTCAAGAATTGCGTCTGCGCGGCAGCGGCTCAACCTTCGGACCAAATTATTTGGAGCAGGGTCGCTATGCTGAGGCGGTGGCTTCTACAGGCGCTGAACCCGAACTGGTTGACCGTGCGGTTCCAGCCGTTACCTTTACGGATGCCACGGCTGCAATCCTGGCCGGAGTGGCGGGCCGGGCCCAGGGGCCTCAATTAACAGCCGCTTCCACTCCACTCCTTGGTCGCCAATTCAAGAATGGCGAGTTGGATGAGGTGGGCCGGCGCCAGATCGCAACCGAGCTGGGCGGGAATGTAACCCTCTTTGATTTCGACGGCGACGGCGACCTTGATCTTTTTTGGGTGTCGCCGGTTGCCCAGCATCTATACCGGAATGACGCCGGCAAGTTTACGGAGATCACCGCTCAATCAGGTGCGCTCAGCGCCAAATTCACCGGCGCCGGCGTGGGCGCGGTCGCCGGCGATTACGATAATGACGGCAAGCCTGACCTGTTCGTAATTCGCTACGGAAGCCTGGCGCTTTATCACAACGATGGCGGCGGGAAATTTTCAGACGTAACGGGCGCAGCCGGGATTCCCGGCTATCCGTACCTTCCTTCGTCAGTCGCTTTCGTGGATGTCGACCACGACGGCGATCTCGATCTTTTCATCACGGGCCTGGCTGATCTCTCCAAAGCCCCGAAAGCTGGCGAGTTGGCTGCCTTCCCGGATGACTTCGCCGGCGCGCCAAAGTTGCTGTTGCGCAACGACGGGAACGGTAAGTTTACCGACATCACTGCCGCCGCCAGGTTAGACACAATCGGGCACGCGGTGGCAGTGGTGCCGACGGATTTCAACAACCGGCGCGACGTTGATCTTCTGGTCGTCAATTACGGCAAAGCTCCGGAACTCTTCAGCAACCAGCGCGACGGCACATTTCGCAATGTCGCGAGCGACGTCGGGCTGGGTATTGACGGCCACTGGACCTGTGCGGCAGCCGGCGACTTGAATAAGGACGGCTATACGGATTTCTTTTTAGGCCGCGCTGACGGACCCGGTCTGTTCGCAATCAGCGACGGGCGGGAAAAGTTTAAGACGACGGCTGCGCCGAATGGGTCAGGAGCCGTTCGCGCGGCGGAGTTTCTGGACTACGACAACGACGGTCTGCTTGATTGCCTGACACTCACGGACAAAGGCCTGCGCATTTGGCGCAACGTCGGCAACGCGTGGATAGATGTGAGCGAACGCGCTCTGGCGCGTGAGCTTTTACAGCACCCCAGCGCGGCTGCCGCGCTGGGGACCCCGCGTGGTCCGTCGCAACAGAGTGTGGGCCGCCTCTTCGCCGCGGGCGACATAGATGATGACGGGGACACAGACCTGATTGTCCTCTCCGCTTTGGGCGAGCTGCGCGTCGCGCGCAATGATGGCGGCAACGCTAACCGCTCGCTGCGCGTTAATCTTGCTGGCAAGGTCAGCAACCGTAGCGGCGTGGGCGCGAAGATTGAGGCCCGCGCGGGAAGTTTGGTGCAGAAACTCGAAACCTATTCCGCCTCTCCCGCGCCCGCGCCCGCTGATGTATTGTTCGGGCTCGGTAGGCGCACCGGAGCGGACGCTGTGCGCGTCTTGTGGCCGGCCGGTATTGTGCAGGCCGAGACGGAGATTGCGAAGGCTCAACCGATTGCGGGCACGGAAGGTGCAAAGAAAACGCCTTCCGTGATGACGCTCTCAGTTACCGAGCTGGATCGCAAACCGTCATCGTGTCCTTATCTCTACGCCTGGAATGGCGAGCGCTTCGAATTCATCACCGACTTCATGGGCGGCGGTGAGCTGGGCTATCTGGAAGAACCCGGCCGCCACAACACTCCCGACGCGGACGAGTACGTGCGCATTCCCGGGCGTCAATTAAGGGAGCGCAACGGTCGTTTCGAGTTGCGCGTGACCAATGAGTTGGAGGAGGCGCTGTTCGTCGATCAACTGCAATTGATGGTCGTGGCCCACCCGCGAGGCGTCGAGGTCTATCCGAATGAAGGGATGATTGATCCGCCGCTGCCGCCTTTCAAGCTTTACGCTACGCGTGGGGCACATGCGCCGGTCTCCGCAGTCGATGATCACGGGCACGACGTACTTTCTCGCATTACGCGCCTCGATCGCCAGTACCTGGACGATTTCCGTCTTCAGCACATACGTGGTTACGCCGACGAACATACGCTGACGTTGAAGCTTGACGAGGGCGTCCCGGCGCAGACGCGCACGCTGCTGCTGTTGACCGGCTGGACTGATTACGCGTGGTCGAGCGATAACGTTGCCGCCTCACAGAGCGGCAAGAGCATGATGCTGCCCGCACTGCAGGTGAAGGATGCGCGCGGGCGTTGGCGCACCGTTACGGAAGACATCGGTATTCCTGTTGGCCGGCCGCAAACCGTGACGGTTGATCTCACGGGCAAGTTCCTCAGTGCGAGCCGCGAGGTGCGCATTGTCACCAACATGCGCATCTACTGGGATCAAATTCTGGTAGACACGTCGCGCCGCGACTTGCCGTTTCAGATGACGCGGCTCAATCCGTTCGCCGCTAATTTGCGCTGGCGCGGCTTCTCGCGAGAGATCACGCCGGATGGACGCGAGCCTTTCGGCTACGACTACGAGCATGTTTCCTTCACTTCGCCCTGGAAAGTAATGACGGGGCGTTATACACGCGAGGGTGACGTGCGCGAACTGCTGCTCAAGTCAGATGACGTATTCGTCATCTCGCGACCCGGTGACGAGATCAGTCTGTCGTTTGACGCTGATCATCTGCCGCCGCTGCCACGCGGGTGGACGCGCACCTTCCTGCTCTACGCCGACGGTTTCAGCAAAGAGATGGACATCAACTCGGCAAGCCCGGACCAGAGCAGTCCGTTGCCTTTTCACGGTATGAGCCGGTATCCGTACGAATGGCCCGAACACTATCCCTTGACTGAGGAGCGGCGTAGATATTTGGAAAAGTACAACACACGCGTTGTCACGTCACCAATACCACTAATCGATACGGAATTGGTCCAAAAATGATCAGATACTCAGTCGCTGCTTGCCAGACAGACCTGCCGAATCCGATCGAGCGAAAGGGAATGCGCGCGAACACCGATCGCATGTTGTCGATGATCGACTCGGCGGTTGCAGGTGCGGCGCCCTTTCTGCCAGTACGTCTCGTCGTCTTTCCCGAATTCGCGCATGCCGCCCCGGTGTTCGAAACGGCCGCGGAACTGATCGAGAAACTTGCAGTTCAGATTCCCAACGAACACACTGAACGGCTGGAACGAAAAGCGCGCGAGCATAATGTTTACATTCAGAGTGGGTCGATGCTGGAAGTTGATTCGAAGTGGCCCGGCCATGTTTTCAACGCGACCTGCTTGATTGGTCCGGAAGGGATGCTCTCCAGGTATCGCAAGGTGAACACCTGGATTCCCTATGAGGTACACAGCAGTCCACACGATCTGCAAGACTATGACGAACCGCTTTTTCCCGTCGTTGACACGCCTATTGGTCGACTGGGCTGTGCTATTTGTTACGATTGGTTGTTTCCCGAAGCGATGAGGCAATTGGCGGCAAACGGCGCGGAAGTGCTCGTGCGCGTCTCCGCTTACATGGACCCCTGGGGCGCGACCGAGCCGATGGCCTGGTGGACCATAGTGAATCGTTGCCGCGCCCTTGAGAATACTGCTTATGTGGTAGCGGCGAATCAGGGTGCAAGTCTAAAGCATTATCCGCCCTATTCGTGGCCCGGTGGCAGTCAGGTGGTCGATTACGACGGTCGTCTGCTGGCCGCAGCGTCACCCGGCCCCGGTGAAAGAATCGTCATTGCGCCGCTCGACATTTCTGCCTTGCGCCACGAACGCGCCACTCGACGCGGACATCATATGCTTGCGCACCTGCGTACCGAGGCCTATCCGGTTTATCGGCGTCATCAATATCCACCGCAGCTCGCTCAGGACCATGGGGCGAGCAGCGATTGTGAACGGAATAATCGTTTGATTGACGAGGCAAAACGTGGATTGGAATTAGACCGATGCTCATAACAAGGCCACGCCAATCAAAGGCACTGCTTGTCGTGTCCGCTCTTCTTTCACTCTTTACGTCGTTCACGTTCGTTGGCCAGACGCCGCCTAAGAAGCCAGAACAGCAGGGAATGGGCGGAGTCTCAACGGGCACGCCGCTAAACTATACATCGCGGCGCACCGTGGGAATCGTCGACCCGAAAGCTCCTGTGATCTTCGAAGACGTGACGGACAAGACCACGTTGGCGAATTTCCGACATCGCGCAGGAAGTGCGGAAAAAAACTACATCTTCGAGGTACCCTCCGGCGGCGTGGCTATATTCGACTACGATGGTGATGGCCTGCCTGATATCTACCTTCTGAACGGTTCGACTATCCCGGCAATGCAGGGGAAAGAGAAGCCACCTCGCGCTGCGCTCTATCACAATTCAGGCAACTGGAAATTTGAGGACGTAACTGACAAGGCGGGAGTGGCAAACGAAAGATGGGGCATGGGTGTCGCCATCGGCGACTATGACAACGATGGCCGGCCCGACATTTTCGTGTCAAATTTCGGCGTCTCGCGACTCTATCACAACAACGGTGATGGCACGTTTACCGATGTAGCGGAGAAGCTTGGTGTCGCACGCAAAGGTTGGAGCACAGGGGCGTCATGGGGCGACTATGATGGAGACGGCAGACTGGATCTTTTTGTTCCGGGTTATGCGGACATCGATCTAAACAATTTGCCAGCGAGCCCCGCCGAGGCTGGTAAGCCCGGCAGCGTCGGACAGAACTTCTGTCAGTTTCGCGGTGTGCCAGTGATGTGTGGGCCGCGGGGTCTGGTAGGGGAGAGTGACACTCTCTATCACCAGAAGCCCGATGGCAGTTTTGACGAGACGAGCGTCAAGGCTGGAGTTAACGATCCGCAGAAGTATTACGGTTTCTCGTCTGCATTTGTCCACGTCAACGAAGATAATCTTCTGGATTTGATCGTCGTTAATGACTCCACTCCGAAACAGTTGTACATCAACAAGGGTGATGGAACATTTGAAGAGGTGGGTTATCCATCTGGCGTAGCCCTAAACGAGAACGGGCGCGAACAGGCCGGCATGGGCCTGGCAACCGGCGATTACGACAACGACGGCCGGATTGATTTCCACATTACCAACTTCTCTGACGATTCAAACGTGCTCTATCATAACGATGGCGATGGCAATTTCACCGACATAACATTTCAAGCCGGTCTGGGCGAAGTCACAATACCGTTTCTCGGCTGGGGCACTAGCTTCATTGATTACGATAACGACGGGTGGAAAGATTTGATTGTAGCCAACGGCCACGTGTATCCAGCGGTTGACGAGCATCAGTGGGGCACCAGCTACGCGCAACAGCCGTTACTTTTCCGCAATATGCAAAACGGCAAATTCGCGCGTGTCGGGGCAGCGCCAGGCAGTGGTCTCGCAAATGCATGGTGCGCACGCGGTCTGGCCGTTGGAGACCTGGATGGTGATGGAAGACTGGACGTCGTAATTAATGACGCCGACTCAAAGCCTTCCATCCTGAGAAACGTAAGCACACCAATCGGGCATTGGTTGGAACTGCGTCTCGTAGGAGACGTCTCGAAGAAAAGCCCGCGAGACGCGATTGGTGCGATTGCTTATGTCACTACAGGAAAACTACGCCAACGGCAGGATGTTGTCAGTGGAGCAGGCTACGCCTCTCAAAACGATATACGCGTGCACTTTGGTCTTGGGGATTCAACGCGTGTAGATAAGCTTGAGATAAAATGGCCGGATGGTTCACTCGAAACTGTTGCTATTCCAGGTGTGGATCGAAGAGTGAGTGTAATTGAGGGAAAGGGCGTCGCCAAATAGCTGGCGCCGCAAGGCAAGCAGACATCTGAAAAAGCGGTGAACATCAAGCAGGAGCAGTAAAGCGATCCACGCGCATCACACGAAATGACTCGAATTAAGGCGTCCATTTCGTGCTGCTTCGTGTGGTTTCGTGGATCGTGTTTGTTTTTCAGCAGATGTCTGCGAGGAGTTTGCTCATGAGGGTTCCGTTGCAAATCTATTCAACATCTCGCGGGGCACGAATCCTGGTGGTTTTAGTTGTTTTCGCTTCTCCTGCCTGCGAATCTCACACCCCACTCGGCTGGCTTCCCGAGGTTCACACCGAACGTATCTGATCCCACGGTCTGGAGCCTCGTCTGGAGCGACGAGTTCAATGGTCCAAACGGTTCTGGCGTTGATACTGCCAAGTGGGTTCCGGAAACAGGAGGCTCGCACAGAAGCCTGGGCGTGTTCGTAGTCTTCGGAATGCTAACAGCGACGATGGCTCAATCCTTGTTGGGCAACCCTGGGAGAGTATCGCTTCGGTCGAATAATATCACCCGTCCACAGGCAATGAATCGAAACAAATGGAAACTCATCTCGAGTGATGAGTTCAATGGCCCAAATGGCTCGAGCATAGATCTCGCGAAGTGGACGTTTGATAAAGGCGGAGGAGGATGGGGAAATCGGAAAGGAGCCGACGACAATTCACGGAACCATCCATGGTCCAGACTATTCAGGGGCAAACGGAATTGGGGCACAGTATAGTCTCACCAAAGGTCAGCAAGTCGCTGATGATTTTCATAGCTTCGCAGTCGAGTGGGAGCCTCAGATCGTTCGCTGGTACGTTGACGATGTCCTCTATGAAACTAGAACTCCCAAGGATCTCCCTGCCGGCGCGAAATGGGTATACGATCATCCTTTCTTCATTTTGTTGAATCTGGCCATTGGCGGAAATTGGCCTGGTAATCCTGATGAGACGACAACCTTTCCGCAGAAGATGTTGGTGGATTATGTCCGCGTCTACCAGCGCTGCCGTTCACAAGTGGGCCATCAATTCTGGAAAACATTAAGAAAACGATGAGCAAGAGGGTTCGTTGGGGAGTGCTTGGCGTGGCGAAGATCGCCCTGGACAAGGTGGTTCCCGCCATGCAGCAAGGAGAGTGGTCTGAAGTGACGGCCATCGCTTCGAGAGATTTGCGGAAGGCCCAGGCCGCGGCTCGTCAACTGGGAATTGCCAGGGCGTATGGTTCGTATGAAGAGCTACTCGCCGACACAGAAATCGAAGCGATCTATAACCCGCTGCCGAATCATCTGCACGTCTCCTGGTCCATTAAAGCCGCCGCAGCGGGAAAGAGCGAGCGCCGCTTTTCTCATCTTATTTCTATTTGTCCTCAGGAAGGGGGATCGAAGGAGCGGCCTATTCTCTGCTATTGCCGCGAGATATTCAATGCACGGGCGATTTACTAGTGCGCCAAATATTTGTCGTTAGGCCTCTCATTCACACCCTGCTTTAGCTGGGTAGGGCGGCCGGTGATCTAACTCGAAGGGAACGGTTTGAACCGTTTCCGGCCCATATAAACCGCTTAAGCGGTTAAAACGCAAACGACGACGCCCGATTACACCCAGCTAAAGCAGGGTGTGAATGAGAAACAGACCCGCCTGAGATGTTTAGAGAAGGCCTCAGGGCAGAATCGTGGCTACCGACACTTTTTGGGCCCGAGTTATTTTCGGAAACAATTGCCTCCGCCACAAGCTGGCTGCTAAGAAACCAGCAGACAAACAGGAGTCGGTATTTCAGCTACATGGCCAGTTGGTTTGAGTCTTCCTGTCTGAGAATTAATGCGAAAGGTAACGACTGTATCGGACTCTTGATTTGCTGCCAGCAGAAAGTTACCCGTTGGATCAATCGTGAAGTTGCGCGGTGTTTTGCCCTGGGTTGGCACATGTTCAAGGTAGGTGAGTTTGCCTGTGCTCTCATTAATTGCAAAACTTACGATGCTATTGTGCCCGCGGTTTGATCCGTAGAGAAACTTGCCCGACGGAGATACCGAGAGTTCGGCGCAGCTATTGGCCCCTGAAAAATCTGACGGAAGCGTGGAGACGGTTTGCAGTTGTTTCAGCGTTCCCGTGGCTCCATTGCAGCTAAATGCCGTAAATGTAGAATCAAGCTCATCGATAACGTAGGCATAGCGGCCGTTTGGGTGGAAGGTAAAATGGCGAGGTCCGGCTCCAGGCTTCACTTGAACCCAGGGCTGCCTATTCGGAGTAAGCTTTCCTCGCTTCGCGTCAAACCGATAAATCAAAATTTTGTCGAGCCCGAGATCAGCGGCAAACGCATAACGATTGGAATCATCCAGAATAATACAATGGGCGTGTGGTCCTTCCTGTTCCTTTTTAACGCTCGAACCATGATGCTGCACCGTGTCTGTAGCGAGGCCGAGGCTGCCATCCCGCTCGACTGGAAGCACCGTCACGTTGCCCGCGTCGTAGTTAGCTACCAACACGAACCGGTCGGTTTTATCCACAGTCAGATGGCAGGGCGCGCCACCTAATGAAGGCTGCTGATTCAAGAATTTCAGATTACCGGTCTTTGGATCGATCTGGAACGCGCTCACGGCCCCACCAGGCTTTCCGGCAAATTGCGAGAGCTCGTTCACCGCATAGAGGTAACGTCTCTTCCGATCGATTGCTAGAAAGGAGGGATCGACTACTCCCTTTACGGTGTTGAAATGCTTTAGTTCGCCGGTGGACATGTTCATGCGGTAGATGTAGATCCCCTCACTCTTGCCCGCAGTATAAGTACCCACGTAAAGCGTTTGTTCGTGAATTGTTTGCGGCGTTCGTCCCCGCAGGCCGGAAGGGACGGCGAGGCTCAGCACCCCGAGACCAGTCGCCTTGAGAAAATGGCGGCGCGAACGGTTCGTTTGTAACATCTATGCTCCCGTGGATCTACTCTCAATCATCAGATTTCCCTAACAACCTGGCGACTTCGCGCCAGGTGATGAGCTTTACGTTGTTCTCCTGAAGCGACCTGCGGAATGTATCGCTGGTAAAAAACTGGAAGTCACGCTGTCGCCACCCGGCTCCCCAGTT
>JBGPNE010000054.1:0-9816 GCA_041487335.1 Pyrinomonadaceae bacterium | reverse complement strand
ATCGCAAATCACTTCATTCGTATCGCAACGCCACCAATGGATCGACTTTGGCCGCGCGCCGCGCTGGGATGTAGCAAGCGAGCAACGCGACAACGATTAAGCTCAGGGAAACCGCGGCGAACGTAGTGGCGTCGGTCGGCTTAACTTCAAACAACAAGCTGGTCATTAATCTGGTTAAGGCAAATGCCCCAGCCAGTCCCACCAGCACGCCAATAGTCGCGAGTGTCATTCCCCGTCGCAGGACCAACTGCAACACGTCTCGTGCCCCGGCGCCCAGCGCCATGCGAATTCCGATTTCATGTGTGCGTTGGGTGACCGCATACGACATGACGCCGTAGGTCCCCACAGCCGCGAGCGCCAGCGCTACCAACGCAAAGACAGCCAGCAGCGCCGTGTTGAATCGCGACCGCGCTATAGACCTCGCCAGCAAATGTTCCATCGTGTTGATGTCGCCAATCGGCTGCTGCGGATCGAGCGTGTGAATGACGTTGCGAGCAGCCGCAGTGATGTTCGTCGCCTGACCGCGCGTGCGAATAACGAAAGTCATAAACGGATAACTCAACTCCGGATGCGGCCAGTACGCCATCGGCTCCGGCTCGCCATCAAGCGTCATGTACTTGCTGTCAGCTACTACCCCAATGATTTCGCAGGCCACGTTTTCGTCTTTCATATAAATCGTCACGCGTTTACCGAGCGGGTCTTCATTCGGCAGATTCTTTCGCGCGAATGTCTCGTTGACGATTACGACGTGGCGCCCCTCCGTCGTCGCCTCTTGTTCATTGAAGAAACGGCCGCGCTTGAGCGGAATCTGCATCGCGCGGAAGTAATTGGCATCGGTCACGCAAATGCCTGTGTAGAGCCCTTGTCCCACCGGAGGTTTCGGTCGGCCTTCTATTTCCACGAGCGTGCCCGCGTGGGGACCATTGAAGGGCAAAAAGTTGATCGCGCCTGCGGCCTCAACATCCGGAAGAACTTGTAGCTGATCCACTGCCTGTTTGAAAAAGTCGATTGTTTTGCGCGCGCTGTCATACTTCCACTGCGACAAACTCACGCCCATGGTCAGCACGTTTCTCGCCTCAAAGCCCGGATCAACTGATTGCAGGCGGTTGAAACTCCTGATCAGCAGGCCCGCACCGATGAGCAGCACCAGCGCGAGCGCAATCTCGGCCGCCACGAAGGCTCCGCGGAGACGATGGCTGCGCGTCCCGCCGCCAATATTTTTGCCGCCTTCTTTGAGCGACTCTTGAAGATCGAATCGGGCTGCCTCGAAAGCGGGAACCAGACCGAAAATGATCCCTGTAAGCAGTGAGACGCCCACTGTGAAAGCGAGTACGGAAGCGTTGATCTTCACACTTGATGGTCCAAACAATTCGGGCGGGCTCAGCGCAACCAGCCCATCCGTTCCCTGCCATGCCAGCATCAGCCCCAGCGCCCCACCCAGCGCCGCAAGTATCAAACTTTCGGTAAGCAGTTGCCTGACGATACGACCGCGGCTCGCACCGAGGGCTGCTCGCACGGCGATCTCCTTCTGTCGCGAGACTCCACGCGACAACAGCAAGTTCGCCACGTTTGCACAAGCGATGAGCAAGACGAATCCCACCGCTCCGAGCAGAATCAGCAGCGCCTTTCGAATCTCGCCGCTGAACTGTGTTCTCAAGGGAACGAGGTTCACGCCCCAGTTAGTGTTGAAATCCGGGTACTCCTTTTCCAGGCGCGCACCAATCGTATTCATCTCGATCTGTGCCTGCCCCAGCGTCACTCCGGGCTTGAGCCGCGCCACCGCGCCGGCGAAGCGACCATGACGCTGCCGCAAATCATTTGAAACTTGCCAGGGCCGCCACATCTCGGCTGGCTTGTTGCTCATCGAATTCTTTGCGATATGCCAGGTGAAGTCCGCGGGCAAGACGCCAACCACCGTGACGTCGTGGTTATTCACGGTGAGGTGACGTCCAATCACCTGGCTGGCGCCGCCAAGGCGTCGCTGCCACAAACCATAACTCAGAACGACTACGTCTGGTGCGTTCGGCTTGCCATCATCTGGTGTAAACGTTCGTCCCATAATCGCGTTCACCCCAAGCACCGAAAAGAGGTTGGGAGTTGCAATTTGTGCCGGGACTTCTTCAGGCTCGCCGTCGCCGGTCAGCTTGCTGCTCAGATCAAAGAATGCAGCCATGTCTTCGAAGACGTGGTTCTGTTCTTTCCAATCGAAGAAGTTCCCTAGATTAATGACGTTTTGTGACTTGCCATCGCTACGGCGGTTGTTCTCCCAGACCGTCACCAGACGGTCGGCGCCGCCGTACGGCAGCGATCGCAGCAACACCGCATGCACGACGCTGAAGATTGCCGTGCTCGCGCCGATGCCCAGCGCCAGCGTGATAATCGCAACCGCCGTAAAGGCTGGTTGCTTCAGCAAGTTTCTAATTCCGTAGCGAATGTCTTTGAAAAGTGTTTCCATAGCGTACTAAGCCTGTCTAAGCGCCTGAACGTCGATCGTAATTTTCAGCGTGCGCCCAATCATTCCGCGCCTGTACTTGATCCCGAAATCAAAGCGATCAAGCTCCGTCAAAGCGCTGTAATAGGCGACCTCTTCTCCGTTCGGCGAACGGCTATAATCTACCTCGTTGACGTCGAGCACTACTTCCCGCCTTTTTCCTCGAATCGTCAGCGATCCCGTAATCCGGAGCGTGTCTCTATCCCTTCCCCGCTCTACTTTCGTGCTTTGAAAGCGAATGTCCGGGTAGCGGTCCGCCTCCAGGAAATCCGTTGAGCGCAGGTGTGCGTCGCGGCGCTTGGCGCCTGTATCAATACTCCCGGCTTTGATTGTGGCTTCGACTGACGAGCGACGAATTTCGGACTTGTCAAGCACAATGGTCCCAGCAAGATCGCTGAAGCATCCTTTCACTATGAAGAAGAAGAAGTTCTTGACGCTAAACTCCACGGTGCTGTGCGCGGGATCTACAACCCAAACAGTTTGCGTGCCACTTCTGACTCTTTGTGTTTGCATCTGTCGTCTCCCTCAATTACCTCACTCGTACCTCAGAGCGATCATCGGATCCACCTTCGTGGCACGCCGCGCTGGGATATAGCACGCCAGCAAGGCTACGACGGCTAACAACCCAGCCACCGTCGCGAATGTCAATGGGTCTTTCGTCGTTACACCGAACAATAAACTCGAGATCACACGCATTAGCGAAAACGCTCCGACCAATCCGATGGCCAATCCCAGAAGCACCAGTTTGAAACCCTGCCCCACGATCAGAGTCAGTACGTCGCGAGCCTGCGCCCCCAACGCCATGCGAATGCCAATCTCATTCGTCCGTTGCGCGACCGAGTAACTCATCACGCCGTACAGCCCAACAATGGTTAGTACCAGCGCCACAGCCGCAAAGATCGACAACAACGTAGTGTTGAAGCGAGGCGCGGCGACCGAGGCTGCCAGGTATTCGTCGAGTGTCTTGACCGCAAACAACGGCAGGTCCTTGTCCAGCGAACTGACTTCTTTCGTAACCGCGGTAACGACGCTGTGCGGATCATTAATAGTCCTGACTACGACGGTCATCTGGTTGAATGGGACTTGAGTTTGGGGAACGTAATAGGTCGGTTTTGCCTCGGTGCTCAGGCTTCGATTTTTCACATCTCCTACCACGCCGACGATCTCGCGCATCGATGATTTCTCGCCTTCGTAGCTGGAAATGCCCGGCTTGATGCGTTTGCCGATGGGGTCTTCGTTGGGAAAGAACTGTCGCGCGAAGGTTTCCGTAACAATAATCACTTGTGGCGATTTGTGTTGATCGCGTTCAGTGAAATCGCGGCCCTTGACGAGCGGTATTCCCATAGCGTGGAAATAGCCGACGCCGACGTTGAAAAAATCTGCCGAGGGCTGATCTTTTTTGGCGACGGGGCGGCCTTCGGTCTCAAACGAGATGCTGAATCTATCTCCACTGAGAGGCAGGGGCAGCACGGCGCTCGCCGATTGCACTCCGGGCAACGACTCGATGTGGGCCACCAGATCCTGATAGAAGTGAGCCTGTTTCTCTGTGGGGTACCTGACTTCCGGCAGTGCGAGACTAAAGGTCAAAACGTTTTGCACCTTGAATCCGGGACTGACCTGTCGCAAGCGCCAGAGACTTTGAATCAGCAGCCCCGCACCAACCAGCAACACCACCGCAATCCCCAACTCGGCGACTACCAGCACGCCGCGAATGCGATTGCGCCGCGCGCCTTCGCCCGAACCGCGCCCGCCTTCCTTGAGTGTTTCCGTAAGTTGAGTTTTAGAAGAATGAAGTGCTGGAACAAGACCAAAAACGACGCCCGTCAAAACGGAAACCAGCAACGTGAATCCCAGCACGCGCCAATCAAGCCCGACCTGCAGCGCTCGGGGAGTATCATCCTTGCCCAAAGAAATGAGCAGATCAGACCACCACACTGCCAGCAATAATCCCAATGCGCCGCCAGCCAGTGAGAGCATCACGCTTTCGGTGAGCAACTGGCGCACAACGCGGAACCGGCTGGCACCCAGCGCTGAACGAATGGCCATCTCTTTGTGCCGCGTCATCGCGCGCGCCAGCAGCAGGTTCGCCACATTCGCACAGGCGATCAAGAGCACGCATGCCACTGCGCCCAACAAGATGAGCAGCGCGGGACGAATATCGCCTACTAAAGCCAGCAGCGCTGATTCGAGTTTGATGCCCTTGCGCGAGTTCGTATCCGGGTACTGCTGTTCCAGTCGCGCCGCGATGGTGTTCACTTCCGCTTGCGCTTGAGCCTGACTGACACCCGGCTTGAAGCGGGCAATCACATTCAGAAAATGGGCCCCCCGTTGCTCCGTAATCGGCTCTTTACCCGAAGCATCGCCAGCGACTGTGGTCCACAGTTCGACGGGCTCGTTCTGAATCGGAAATTGAAACGCGCGTGGCATTACGCCAATGACGGTGTAGTTCGTTCCATCCAGAGTTACTGATTGGTTCAGCACGCCGGCATCTGAGTTGAAGCGCTTCTGAAATAGCTCCTGACTCAGCACCGCAACGCGACCGGTCTCGCCGGGCTTATCTTCGTCGGGCAGAAATCCCCGCCCGATCATCGGCGCCATCCCCAGCAGCGGAAACAGATCCGCGCTGACCACTGCCCCCTGCAAGCGCGCGGGCTCGCCGCGACCGGTCAAGATGAAGTCGCTGTTGTGATAGGCGGCGATGTGTTCGAAGACGTGATTTTGGGTCCGCAAATCTGCAAAGTTTGGATAAGAGTATGAGCCGCGCTCCTGACCGCGTTGGTGATCGGTTTCCCAAACGGTCATCAACTGTTCCGGATTCGGAAACGGCAGCGGCCGCAGCAGGACCGCATTCACGACGCTGAAGATTGCCGTGTTCGCGCCCATGCCGAGCGCTAGAGCAATGGTCGCGACGATGCTAACGCTCGGGGCCTTCAGCAACATGCGCAGGCCGTAGCGAATGTCTTGAAATAGTGTTTCCATAGGATCATTTCCGATTGCCAATTAGCGACCACCCCAGCGGGGCTGCCCCGCCGGGGACCCCGGTTGATTGCCGATTGTTCCGGCTTGCCGATCTCCAATTGCCAGTCTTGCGCTAACAACTTGTCCTCGCTGTTATTCAATCGGCAATTGGCAATCGGCAATCGCAAATCACTTCACTCGTACCTGAGCGCCACCAGCGGATCGACCTTCGACGCGCGCCGCGCTGGGATGTAGGACGCAATTAGCGCCACGGAAATCAGTAACAATGCGATGAAACCAAAAGTCAGAGGATCGGTCGCGCTCACTCCGTAGAGCAAACTCGCAAGCGCCCGTGTCAAGAGATAGGCACCGATCAAACCGAAAGCAACTCCGATAGCCGTCAGCTTCACCCCGTGGCTGAGAACCAACTTCAGCACGTCGCCGATCTGCGCTCCCAGCGCCATGCGAATGCCAATCTCGCGCGTTCGTTGCGCGACTGAGTAAGAGGTCACTCCGTAGATACCAATCGCGGCCAGCGTCAATGCCACAAATCCGAAAGTGCCAAGCACGGTCGCGGCAACGCGAGCCGGAAACAGTGCCAGCCTCATATGTTCGGTCAACGTCTTGACGTCAAAGATCGGCAGGTTTGGATCGAGCGAATGCACTTCATTGCGCACGGCAGGAATCATCGATTGCGGATCACCGATGCTGCGCACTAGAAGGCTGGCACTGGGGAAATAACTCTGGGCCAGCGGCGTCCAGATGAAGGACCGAGGCTCTTCTGAAATGTTGAAGTATTTGCCGTCTTTGGCAACGCCAACGATCCGCATAAAAGGGCCCTGACTGCCGTTAAAGCTGACCCGCTTACCGGCGACATCGCTAATTGACTTCGTGTTGGGCAGCAAGCGCCGAACAAAGGTCTCATTTACAATGGCGACGCTTTCGGATTTTTCCCGGTCCTGGTCTGTGAACTCCCGCCCCTGAACCAACGACGTGGCCATGGTCTCGAAATACCTCGGACCAACTGACCCCACCATCGCTGACGGGGCATTGGCTCCCCGCTCTGCCACCTCGCCTTCGACAAAGATGTTGCTGCTGTTGTAGTTGATAGTGAGCGGAACGTAGCTGGCCACGGCAACCGATCGCACGCCGTGCAGGGATTGAACACGATCGACGATCTGGTGGTAGAACTGTTGACCTCGTGCTTTATCGTAACCTTGAAGTCCAAGATCGAACGACAGCGTTAATGCGTTATGAGGATCGAAGCCGGGATTCATTGTTCGCAGTTGTTGCAGAGTGCGCACGACCAATCCCGCGCCAATTAGAATCACCAGTGACAGCGCGATTTGTGCGACAACCAATCCGCTCCGCAGTCGCGAGCGGCGCCCACCGCCCTGTGCAGCGGTGTCTTTCAAGGCGGTCACGAGGCCTGGACGAGTGGCCTGTAGGGCTGGCGCCAGCCCGAACACTGCGCCTGTAATCACGGAGACCGAGAGTAAAAAGATGAGCACGCGCCAATCGACGCCAACATCGAGCGTCAACGGGAAGTCGATTGGAGGCTTGAACGCCAGCAACGCGTTGATCATCCAAAGCGCCAGCAACAAACCGATTGCGCCTCCTACTACTGACAGCAAAATGCTTTCAGTGAGGAGTTGTCGAATCAGTCGCAGGCGATTAGCGCCCATGGCCAGGCGAATGGCTATCTCTTTACGCCGCTCGGTTGCTCGCGCTAGCAGCAGGCCCGCCAGATTGGTGCACGCGATCAAGAGAACCAGGGCTACCGCGGCCATCAACGCCCACGTAAAACTAACAACGGCACCACGCAAGTCGGGGATGATGAATCCCGGCGGTGTGAGCTGGATTTTTTGGCCTTCGTTTGTATCGGGATATTCTTTGGCGAGCTGCTGGGCTAACAGATTGAGGGAAAGTTCGGCTTGCTTTGCATTAATACCAGGCTTGAGCCGGCCAACTGCAAAAAAATTTCCGGAGCTACGGTCGTCAAGCCATTTAGCGCCGGGCTCGGCCCATTCCAACATCGAGATCGGCACCCACATCTCCGGCGCATAAACGAACTCGGTTCCCTTAAAGCCTTCGGGCGCGATGCCAATAATCTGGAACCTGTGATTGTTGAGGAGCACATCCTGGCCAACGAGATTTGTGTCGCCTCCGAACCGTCGCTGCCAACAACGGTAGCTAACCACGGCTACCGGATGCGACAGCCGCGTGCGATCTTCCTCCGGCAGAAACGTCCGGCCCTTAATAGCCTTCACGCCCAGCACATCAAAATAATTACCGGAAACCTCGTAGCTCCAGACTCGCTCGTTGGTGCCTGCGCGACTCAGGCTCAGGGGAACAAAACGGTAAAGAAGCAGTCCGGAGAAAACTTGATTGCGGTCGCGAAAATCAAGGTAGTTGGGGTGAGAAAAGGCATTGATCGAGTCACCCTTGCCCCTCACTGCGACTGAGACTACTTGCTCAGGATGGTCCACCGGCAGCGGGCGCAGGAGGACCGTGTTTACCAGGCTGAAAATCGCCGTGTTGGCGCCAATGCCGAGCGCCAGCGTGATCACAGCGATAGCCGTGAAGCCCGGGCGCTTTAGCAGGCTACGAATTCCGTAGCGAACGTCTTTAAATAATGTTTCCATGGCCTTCCCTTTCAATTTCCCGTCGACAATCTCAAGCGATTTGAATTCCGGGCACTGGTGCACTTTGTCCCGACGGCAGCGGAGTCACTCAACTGTGCCACCCCAGTGCCCCTTCTTATTCTGGCTCAGAATGTAGGCGAGATTTTCCGATCCGTTATCATTGGTATAGGATCCGGCCCAAGTGCCGGCATATTTCTGATCGTCCAGGCGACTCGCTTGGCCGGCCACCGACTCTTCATCCGCAAGCAGCACTAGCGGGATCAGCAAAATCAAACCAGCAATGAGCAGCATCTCTCGAAACGATTTACCTGGCATAATCATCTCCTTGGATTTAAGATTTCCGACCTCCGATTTCCGATTGCCACATTCTCCGACCACAACCCGGCGATTGCTGTTCAATTGGCAATTGGCAATCGGCAATCGCAAATCACTTCATTCATACCGCAGCGCCACTAGCGGATCGACCCTCGTTGCCCGTCGCGCCGGAATGCAGCAAGCCAGCAGGGCCACGCCAGACAGCAACAGCGCGATGACGGCAAAGGTCGGTGAATCGGTCGGGCTGACTCCGAACAGGATGCCTTCCATCAGCCGCGTCAACGCAAGCGAGGCCAGCAATCCAACCGCTATACCAATTAATGCCAGCATCATTCCCCGGCCGACGATCAGTCTCAGCACGTCGCTCGTTCGCGCGCCGAGCGCCATGCGAATACCGATCTCCTGAGTACGCTGCGTGACTGCATACGACATCACACCGTAGATTCCGACCGCCGCGAGAATTAAGGCCAGTAATGCGAAGACAACCAGCAAGAGCATGAAGAACCTTCTCAGGAGGATGGATTCGCCGAGTAGTTGCTCGAGGGTGGTGACATTAAAAACCGCTTGATCTTTGTCAAGCGCGCGGATCTCGTTCCTTACCGCTGTGGTCATCGCGGCCGGCTGATTCTCGGTTTTGACTACGATGGTGTTAAACGAAGTCGGGAACTGCGCGTGCGGCAGATAGATCTGCATCGGCGCCTTCTTGTCCAAAGCGTATTGCGAGACATCACTGACTACGCCGACGATCGTGCGCCAGGGTTGCGGATTCTTATCACTGCCGGGAAACTTGATACGCTTGCCGATCGGATCTTCGGTCGGCCACAACGCGCCCGCCATCGTGTTATTAATCAAGGCGATGTTCACCGAATCCTTGAGGTCGCGCTCTGCAATTGAACGTCCTTTCAGCAGAGGGATTTCCATTGCCCGAAGGTAACCGGGCGTGGTGACGTAGAGATCGACGGTAATCTCTTCGCCCGGAGCTTTGGGGTGGTCTTCCACAGCCAGGCCTCTGCCGTCGAAGTTGTCGCTGAGAGGAAGCACGCTGGTTATGCCTGCCGCTTTTACTCCAGGCAGTGCCGCGATGCGATCCGTTGCTTGCTGATAAAACGAGATGACATTCTCAGGCTTGGGGTATTTGATTCCAGGCAAGCCAATGTTCATGGCCAGAACGTTTTCAGAGTTGAAGCCTTTGTCCACCTTGCTGAGTCGCATTACGGTCCTTATCAGTAAGCCGGCGCAGACCAATAAGACCAGCGTCATAGCGATCTCTGAGATGACCAGCCCACTGCGGAGGCGGTTGCGGCTGGATGACGCGCCCGAACTACGCCCACCTTCTTTGAGCGATTCAGCCAGGTTCGGTTTCGAAATCTGCAGGGCCGGAGCGAGTCCGAAAATCAAGGCGGTGAT
>JBGPNE010000053.1:0-9861 GCA_041487335.1 Pyrinomonadaceae bacterium | reverse complement strand
TATCATATGGACAGCGCACAGAGCAGCGCGAACACCGCGCGTTTGATGAGATCGCCGACCACTACGGAGTCGACCAGAGGTTAGCCATTTCAGTCGGGCATCTTTCCAGAATCGGCGGCTCGTCCCTGACTGATAGAAACATTCCAGTAACTGCGCCCGACCTGGCAGCCGAGGGTATACCCACGAGCTACGTTCCCTTTCGCAATGCTCATCTACTGTCGATTGCGACAAGCTGGGCCGAAGTGATCGGCGCGCAATACATTTACATCGGTGCCGTGGCGGAAGATTCCTCCGGCTATCCGGATTGCCGGCCGGAGTTTTACAGCGCATTTCAACGCGTTATCGATATCGGTACTAAGCCTGAAACCAGAATCGAGATTAGAACGCCGGTGATTGCAATGCGGAAGTCAGAAATAGTATTGCGCGCACGGGAACTGGGCGCGCCTCTTGAACTCACATGGTCATGTTACCAGGAATCTGAACGAGCCTGTGGCCAGTGTGATTCGTGTGCCCTTCGCCTGAGAGCATTTCGCGAAGCTGGCTTAGCTGATCCAATAGCATATATGCTTGACAGTAAGCGCTTTGCTTATTAGTGTTAGGGCTTCTCAGTCTATTAAGTTACAACTTGTAGCAACGTCAGAGCATCTTATGGGTCTCTCCCGTAATCCCGAATCGCTCTGACCAGACCTTTGGAGGAATCTTAGATGTTTTGTAGATATGTTTTCACGACAGTTGCCAGTGTTGTCCTCTTAACCTCTGCGACCTTTGTGGCGTCTGGACAGACAGGAGAACTCCGCGGGCATGCAAACATCAAGCAGGCAGATGGTCAGACGACCCCAGCCAGTGACGCCGTTATCGACGTGTACCGCACCGATCTTCCAGGCAAATACAACACGAAGACCAACAAGAAGGGTGAATTTGTGTTCGCCGGTTTGCCGTATATTGGTACCTACATAATTGCCGCTAGCCACCCTACCGCCCAACCGACATTTTTGCCGGGCATCAAGGCCGGAAGAGATGTTGATTATGAGCTCAGTATGTCTCCGGGCGATGGGAAGCATTTGACTCTGGACCAAATCAATGGCGCCATGGCATCAGGTGGCGGCGGACCTTCCAGTGGTGGTGGGAAGGAAAACGCAGAAAGTCGCGCCAAGCGCGAGGAGCTTGTGCGAAAGAACAACGAGATTCTTGAAAAGAACAAGAAGATTGAAGCAACAAACTCTATTGTTGCGCGCACCTACAAAGCCGGAAACGAGGCTTTCGTTGCAAAGAACTACGAGGAAGCCATCAAACAGTATGACGAAGGTTTGGCAGCCGATCCAGAACAACCCGCATTGCTAACCAATAAAGCACTGGCGCTGAAGGCGCGCGGGGTGGATCGCTATAACGCAGCCATTACTTCAAAGGATGATGCCGCGAAAACGTCCGGCCTTGAAGCTGCGAAAAGCGACTTCCGAGCAGCGTCGGATACAACTGCAAAAGCGATAGCATTGATCAAGGCGCAGCCTGTACCTACGGAGCCCACCGAGCAGGCCAGGTATAACACGAACAAATTGGCGACTTTAAGCACCCGTGCTGAGACAATGCGTCTTTTTGTCACAAAAGCCGACCAGACGCAGGTCGAAGCTGGCCAGGCGGCGTTTGAAGAGTACATTGCAGCTGAGACCGATGCGGCAAAAAAGGCAAAAGCCCAGCACGATCTCGCGCAGATGCTCTTCGACGCGAACGCTTTTGACAAGGCGTTGGCTGAGTACCAGAAGATTCTCGGGAATAATCCCGATGATCTTGATGCGCTGCTTAGGTCGGGCCAGGCGCTTTTTAATATCGGAGCTATCAGCAACGACAAAGCTAAGTATCAGGAGGCTGCCAACTTTCTTGCACGATTTGTGGATAAAGCGCCAGATACAAACGCGCTTAAGGCTGACGCCAAGGCAATCCTGGACGCCCTGAAGGATCAGGAAAACGTGAAGCCCGAGAAGTCGACTACACCCGCCCGCCGCCGTCGACCCTAGAGCTTAACAAATCCCCAACCTTGGGGGGCCGCACCGGAATCGTAATATCCGCTGCGGCCCTTGTTTCTTTATGCCGTGATTTGCAGGTCATAAAACCACAAGTCGATCATCACCCATCTCCTCGGAAAAACAGCATAGATCCGCTACTTTGACCCTTTTTTTGCTAGAAAATTTCAACTTGACACGTCTCGCGATCAACATGTACTATGCTCAGGCAACGGTGTTTAGCACCATTGCTGTCTCGCGACTGTCACAACTCGTCTCCGCAGGAACTTCTGGTCTCTTCTTGAGCCGCAATTCTTAACCGTCTGAATACCGGGAACAAATGTCAGCCAAATTAGGCGAAATTCTCGTCCGTGAGAACCTCATCAGTCCGCAGCACTTACGCGAAGCGCTTGACTATCAGCGTGAACACGGGGGTCGGCTGGGATTTAATCTCGTAAAGCTTGGTTTAGTCTCAGACGACATGATCACCGCAGTGCTCTCCCGTCAGTATGGCATTCCCTCTGTCAACCTCGATCTCTTCCAAATAGAGGAACCGGTTCTTCGCCTCATCCCTCGAGAAGTAGCCCAGAAGTACTCCGTCCTTCCCTTATCACGGGTCGGCGCTACTCTCACGTTGGCGATGGTTGATCCGACTAATGTGTTTGCAATGGACGACATTAAGTTTATGACGGGTCTCAACGTTGAGCCCGTAGTCGTCGCTGAAGCCAGCATCCAGCAAGCCATTGCCAAGTACTACGGCGGCACCAGAGAAATCGAGTTGGCCTCAGTCTCAGTGGATGAGGTTGTTTACGAGGCGGTGAGCAATCCGGGCTCGAATGGGGGAGGGATCACTCACGCCGATCTGGTATCACTGGACAGCATTGATTTTGACACCGATCGCGATGAAGACGTTGAGGTCCTTGAAGACAACGAGGAGATCGATCTCTCGACGCTCTCCCGGATGAGCGAGGACGCGCCGGTTGTGCGCCTCGTCAATGTGTTACTCGTCGATGCTCTCCGCCGGGGCGCCTCGGACATTCACATTGAGCCCTATGAGAAAGAGCTTCGCATTCGCTTCCGCATCGACGGCGTCCTTTATGACGTGATGCGACCGCCCTTGAAGCTACGCGATGCGTTGATTTCGCGGGTCAAGATCATGTCGAAACTGGACATTGCAGAAAAGCGCCTGCCGCAAGACGGTCGCATCAAGATCAAGGTCAAGATCGACGCTCGCTCTCGTGAACTGGACTTTCGCGTCTCCACACTTCCCACACTCTTCGGAGAGAAGGTTGTGCTTCGTTTACTGGATAAAGAGAACCTGATGCTTGACATGACGAAGCTCGGTTTCGAGCCTGAGTCGCTGGTTAAGTTTCAGCGAAACATCTCGAAGCCTTATGGCATGGTTCTGGTAACCGGCCCGACGGGAAGCGGCAAAACCAATACTCTCTATTCCGCGCTTCAGTCTCTGAACACCATTCAGACTAATATCATGACTGCCGAAGATCCGGTTGAGTTCAACCTCATGGGCATCAACCAGGTCCAAATGAAAGAGCAGATCGGGCTGAATTTTGCGACCGCGCTGCGAGCTTTTTTGCGTCAGGACCCCAACATCATCCTGGTCGGTGAAATCCGCGACTTTGAAACAGCCGAGATTGCCATCAAAGCAGCATTAACGGGCCACCTCGTTCTCTCCACTCTGCATACCAACGACGCGCCCTCCACGATTTCACGACTTATGAACATGGGCATTGAACCATTTCTCGTCGCCACGAGCGTCAATCTAATTCAGGCCCAGCGACTGATCCGGCGTATCTGCAAAGATTGCAAGCGCGAGCACCCGACTCCACCCGAAGCACTCATGGAAGTTGGCTTCTCTGCTGAAGACGCGAAAAATCTCAAGACCTACAAGGGCAAAGGCTGCTCAACCTGCAACAATACGGGTTACAAAGGACGAATCGGGCTTTACGAAGTTATGGAAATCAATGACGAAGTCCGCGAGCTGATCCTGATCGGAGCCTCAGCGCTCGAGTTGAGGAAGAAGGCGATCGATGACGGCATGATTACTCTGCGCGAATCAGGACTTCAGAAGGTTCGCAATGGTCTAACCACCCTCGAGGAAGTTGTCCGTGAGACGGTGGCCTAAGCAAGGAAGGAATATTATGTTGCGTACAATCACATTGTCACTGTTGCTACTATTCTCAATCGGAGTCATGCTTCCCTTTGCCAGTTCGACAGCACACGGGATCCACCAGAGCTACATATCGAAACACCACCACCATTATCGCCACTCGCGAGCATGGTGGCGACGCCACCGAGCTCGATTGCGGCGACGACACGCGGCTGCCATGGCGCATCGCAAGACCACCCTGGGGCCAGCTCTTCTTAACTCGGCTGCTATTAGCGATCGTTCCGCGGTGGTATTTCCTCAATTGCCATCCGGCTGGAATAGCCTGACCACTGCAAGTAATGCTGAGATGAAATTCCGGACGGACACTGCTAATGGCGCCGTACCCGGCCAGGCCGCACTCTCAGTCGTGGCGCTTAGCCGACCGAATCCCGGCTATCTCACTTCGCGTGAGCAGCACCGAATGCTCGGCGGCGTTTCTTTCTCAGAGCTCCGGCGCATGGTGATCGATAAAATGGTGGCTGCGGGCGGATGGGTAATAAACGATTACGAGCGTGAGATGACGGGCCACCGCGTTCTTGTAGTGACGGCCCAAACAGCAAGCGATGGTCGCTCGCCCGAAAAGGCTTGGAACTTTTACTTCACCGAGATCAACGGTCGAATCTATAGCCTGACGACGAATACACCGCTCCAGTCAGCCGATCGCATGGCCCTCGAGGCCGAAAGATTTATTGCTTCGCTTCAGGCGAGCTCCACTTCGGGCGCCCAAACGTCCACCCGCTAACTTGCTGGATCACCGAAAGTAATCACTTGTCGCACATGCAACTTCCAAACGCCAAACCCTTATTTTCCAGGAGCACAGCTCAATGCGACTGAACGAGAGCATTCCGCAAATCTCCCTCTCAGAACTCCTGAGGAACTTGACGGAGGTTGGTGGCTCAGACCTTCACATCACCACAGGCTCAGCGCCGCAGGTTCGCGTCGATGGCCATCTGCGCGCGCTCGAGGGCCATCGTGTGTTGACCTCGGCTGACACAAAACAACTGGCTTACTCAGTGCTGACAGACGCGCAGAAGCACCGCTTTGAGGAGAACCTCGAGCTCGACTTCTCTTTCGGCGTCAAAGGACTTTCTCGTTTTCGCGCCAACCTCTTCAATCAACGTGGTGCGGTGGGAGCGGTCTTTCGCGCAATTCCGTACGAGATCAGGGCCTTTGAAGAGTTGGGACTGCCACCAGTCATTAAACAGATGTGCGACAAGCCCAGAGGTCTGATTCTCGTTACAGGACCGACAGGCTCGGGCAAGTCAACGACGCTTGCGGCAATGGTCGATAAGATAAATAGGGATCGTCGGGAACATATTCTGACCATCGAGGACCCGATTGAGTTTCTGCACAACCACAAAAACTGTATCGTGAATCAGCGAGAAGTTAATGCCGATACGCACGGATTTGCGCAGGCGTTGCGCACGGCCTTGCGTCAGGATCCAGACGTGGTGCTCGTGGGTGAAATGCGCGACCTCGAGACGATTGAATCGGCACTCCGCATCGCTGAGACGGGCCACCTTACGCTGGCAACACTGCACACAAACTCTGCCGCCTCGACAATCAACCGCATCATCGACGTCTTCCCTTCCGACCAGCAGTCGCAAATTCGCGCACAGCTATCGCTGGTACTCGAAGGGATCTTATGTCAGGCACTCCTGCCCCGCGCTGAAGGAAGTGGACGCGCAATGGCGCTGGAGATCCTGGTCCCTAACTCCGCCATTAGAAACCTGATTCGCGAAGACAAGGTCCATCAAATTTACTCGATGATGCAGACGGGTCAGGACAAGTACGGAATGCAGACTTTCAATCAGGCTCTCGCGACGCTTTATCACAAGCGACTCATAACGATGGATACCGCTCTTCATCGTTCGTCCAACGTGGACGAATTAAAGGAGTTGATAGATCGTGGGGCTGGTCTAAATGTCGGCAACGCCAGTAAGCACCCAAGCCCATACGCCCAGGCTCGTCCCATCGGTGCGCGTCCCGTGGTCAACAAATAGAACGAGACTCTGGAGCCTCTAAATATGCCTACTTACGTCTTCAAAGGCCGCAACAAACTAAACGAGAACGTCATCGGCGAACGTATCGCTGATAATCGGGAGGCGTTGCGACAGATTCTTCGCCAGGAACAGGTCATTCTCACGTCCGTCAAGGAAAAAGGACGTGAGGTCCGCATCCCAAAGATTGGTGGCCGCAAGAAGGTTAGGTCAAAAGATCTTTCTATTTTTACCCGCCAGTTTTCGGTAATGATCGATGCTGGTCTGCCACTGGTGCAGTGTCTGGAGATCCTGGCACAGCAACAGGACAACAAATACTTTCAGAGCACCCTGATGCAGGTGCGTCAGGACGTCGAGGAGGGTTCGACTCTCGCGGCGGCGATGGCTCGTCATCCGCGCGTCTTCGATCAGCTCTACTCCAACATGGTCGAAGCCGGTGAAACGGGCGGTATCCTCGACCTGATCCTTCAGCGCCTATCAACTTTCATCGAAAAGCTTGTAAAGCTGAAGCGAGACGTAGTCTCCGCTATGATCTATCCGTCGGCGGTTGTGCTGATGGCCATAGCAGCAGTTGCGGTAATCATGGTGGTGGTGATTCCGCAGTTCCAAAACATCTTCCTGGGCCTGCTCGGTCCGGGCGAGCAACTGCCGCTGCCGACGCGAATCGTCATCAGCATCAGCGATTTCCTCGCCGGATGGGGAGGTCTGGTGATGCTCGTGGCGATCATCGCGAGTGTTATCGCAATCCGCTTCTACTACCGGACGTCAGGTGGAAGAAAGAATATTGATCGCTTGCTATTGAAGCTTCCGATCTTCGGCGACATTCTCCGCAAGATAGCGGTAGCGAGGTTCTCTCGAACACTTTCGACCCTGCTGTCTTCAGGTGTGCCAATTCTGCAATCCCTCGACATCACAGCGCGCACCGCTGGCAATGTGGTCATTGAAGCAGCGATTCAAAAAGTACGTAGTGGCGTCGAGCGTGGCGAAAGCTTCGTTGATCCGCTCAAAGCCACCGACGTGTTCCCGAATATGGTCGCCCAGATGATTGGCATCGGCGAGCAAACCGGCGCACTCGATGCGATGCTCGGAAAAATTGCTGATTTTTACGAGCAGGAAGTGGATGCGGCAATCGCCAACCTGCTAACGTTGATGGAGCCTTTATTGATCGGCTTTCTCGGTGTAACCATCGGCTCAATCGTCATAGCTATGTACATGCCGCTCTTCACCCTGATCGGAAAGCTCGCGGCAGGACACTAGTATGGTGACGCGCGGTCGAGGGATTGTTACCACGAAAGAAGGAGGCCATTTCTGGCCTCCTTCTTTGCTTAACGAGAGTATGCGACCAACCTCTAGAAGTACGCAGTTGAACATCCTTCAGCCGGGGCAGATACTACCAGAGTGAGACCGATTGGCGTTGCCATCAAGAACGAGAAGACCCAAAGGAGTCCCACAGCTTTCAACCCTCTGGTGCGGCCTTCTCCACGCGATGCCGAGAAATAGTTGGCCGCCCTTCGGGTCCGGGGAGCGAAAGCGGTTTCGCTAACATTCGTTTGCGCTGCCCCGGAAGAAGCATTCATAAAGGAGCGAAGGGTAAGTATGGACATATCCGCAACCAGAGGCGACCAGGAGATCGGGGCCGAGTGCGAGCTTACCGTATTAATGCCGTGTCTAAATGAAGCCGAGACGCTGGGAATGTGTATAAGCAAAGCAAAGGCCTCGCTCGAAAACCTGGGAGTTAATGGCGAAGTGCTCATCGCCGACAACGGAAGCACCGACGGCTCGCAAGAGATTGCGAGAAGTCTGGGCGCACTGGTTGTTCGTGTAGAGCGGAAAGGATACGGGAACGCACTCATGCGAGGCATCGCGACCGCCCATGGAAAATACGTAATTATGGGTGACTCCGACGACAGCTATGATTTCAATAATCTTGGACCCTTTCTGGAAAAGCTGCGACAAGGGTACGACCTGGTGATGGGTAACAGGTTTCTGGGGGGTATTCAGCCCGGAGCGATGCCGCCCCTGCATCGCTACCTCGGTAATCCCGTGTTGACCGCCGTTGGCAGGCTTTTCTTTAAGAGTCCTTCCGGTGATTTCCATTGCGGATTGCGCGGCTTCAGGCGTAAAGCAATGCTCGGCTTAGATTTGAGAACGACAGGGATGGAATTCGCGAGCGAAATGGTAGTCAAGTCTACTCTGCACGATCTGCGTATCACCGAGGTGCCAACGACACTGCAACCAGACGGGCGAAGTCGCCCACCTCACCTCCGGAGTTGGAGTGACGGCTGGCAGCATCTGCGTTTCCTGTTGTTGTACAGCCCGAGGTGGCTATTTTTGTACCCGGGGATTGTGCTGATGGCTCTCGGGCTGTTGGCGGGAGCGCTGCTTCTTCGGGGGCCTGTCTTTGTCGGAAGCATCGGCTTCGATACCCAGACTCTTCTGTACGCTGCGGCGGCAATAATCCTCGGATTTCAAGCCATTGCCTTCGGAGTGTTTACCAAGGTTTTTGCTATCAGCGAGGGGCTATTGCCAGAAGACCCGAAACTTACTTTCAGAAAGATCAAAGTGAATCTGGAAAAGGGACTGATCCTCGGGACGGCTTTGATATTAACCGGCCTGGTATGTTCTGCTTACTCCGTATGGACCTGGAAACGCGCTAGCTTCGGTATTTTGGATCCCGTGCGTACCCTCCGCATCATTATTCCCGCCATTACGGCTTTGATCATCGGAGTACAGATAGTCTTCTCCAGCTTTTTCCTGAGCGTGTTGGGACTCAGACGCAGGTGAAGCTGCACCAGAGCGGCTAAGCAAAAATGTGGCGATCCGTGCCAAAAAGCAGCGGACGGCATTCGGGCTTTTTGGCCTGTCCACTTTGCACTCCCTAAATCGGAGCATGTAGATTGGTGCAAATACGGATTTCAATGGCTAAGCTGACCCACTTCAAATTCAGGCTCTCTGATCTTGTCCTGCTTGTTTACATTGCCGCCGTGACCCGTGAGTTCCTTTGGGGGCTGAGAGGCGAGATACTTGCCTGGGTGCTGACAGCCGTCATTTCTGCTGCGATCTTGGCCACGCACTCCGTCTTCCGCGAAGATCCGGTTGAACCGGATAGTAAGGACGGCTGCTCAAGCAAACTGACTCTGATTGCTTATGCCGCTCCGCTTGTCGCCGTCTTCCTGGTGCGCGCGCCCTTTCCTGATTACAACTACGACGTCCTCAACTATCACCTTGAGTACATGGAGCGGGCGCTTAGGGGCTGGCCATTTATTCCTGGCGACTTCTTTCCAGCCGTTGTTCAGTTCAACCCGGCTGCGGACATCGCAACTGGAATCTGTAAATACTTGCTGGGATTTCGCCTCGGCCATCTTATTAATCTCGCTGCTGTTCTCTGGACAGCGAGCATCGTGGAACGATTTCTGCGCGACTCCATTAGAAACAGTTACCTGCGGTGCCTGGGCGCATTTGTAGTCGTTTCGACTGAACTTGTCCTTTTCCTTCAGAATATCTATCTCGTGGATTTGCTGGCGCTGCCGTTGCTCGCGGAAGCAACACTCCTCGCGGCAAAGTTCAAGAGCGTGCGGAGGAATTCCGTCGTCCGCGGCGCCCAGATGAAGCCCGGACGGATCATCCGGACATTCGCGTTCACGAGCGCGAGCTTCATCCGTGTCACGTCGCCCAAGACCTCGGCGAGCGTCGCGGT
>JBGPNE010000052.1:0-9878 GCA_041487335.1 Pyrinomonadaceae bacterium | reverse complement strand
CGCTATTTCGGAATTGATCTCGCCACCGATGAGGATTACGGCGCCCGTGAGATAGAACCACAACAGGAGCACGATTAGCGCTCCGAGCGAACCGTAAGTCAGACTGTAGGTATTGAAGAAATGAAGATAAATTCGGAAGCCAAAGGAAATCAGGAGCCACAGAACTACAGCGACTACCGCGCCCGGTGTTGACCATTTGCGATTACCTCGACGGAGGTCAGGGGCAAAGTAATAGATCAAATTGAAGCCGATCAGAAGAAAAAACAGGGCAATGGGCCACTGCAGAATCGTCCATGTAATGTTAAAGGCCCTACTGAAGCCGAGATGTACCGCAAATGCGTCCTCCAATCCTGCCACCGTAGAGGACGATAGCCAGCGCAACAACGATTAATATCGAAAGAGCGATCGTTAGGAGGATCGAGACGAGCCGCACCTTCCACCAAGCCCTGGTCTCTTTCACGTGGTAAGCGACATTCAGTGTTTGGCTAATTGCGCCCATCCCGGTCGACGCCGCCCAAAGAGCGGCCACAAGTCCAAACGAAAGTTTGCCACCTCCTTTGGAGCGACTGATCTCATCAAGCGTATTATGCACGAGCTGAACTGCTGACCAGGGCATTACAGTTGCCACGTACCCCAGCAACGTGTTGCGCAGCTGCGAGCCCGCATGCGCGAAATAGCCGAGCAAGGTAACCAGAAATAACAGTAACGGAAACAGGGCGAGCAGGAAATAGTAGGAGAGCTGCGCGGCGCGACCCGAAGTGTCGTGTTCGTTGACCCGCTCCCAGAGTCGCCCGGCGAAGTCTTGCCAATTCAAATCGAAGGTTCTCCCCTGGAAAGAGAATACTTCACACGCTTAGATAACGGTTTCCTGGCCCCGGCTGCGAGTCTGAGTCGCCTCTCCAGACGCAGAGACAAGCAAACTGCCCATCTCAACATCGCGTCAGTCCGGGGTCCCCGGCGAGGCGGCCTCGCTGGGGTGGAAGACAGAGGTGCCAGCGAAACTTCAGTCTGTGCTACTTGACCATTGTGCCGGTGCGGCTCCAGCGCGTGTTATTGAAGAAGTCGATGAGGAAGTTTTTGCTTGAAGGGGCGCTTTCGTCATAGGACCAGTAAACAAACATCGCGCGGCCAATCACCAGATCACGAGGAACAAAACCCCAATAGCGGCTATCTTCGCTGTTGTTGCGATTATCGCCCATCACAAAATACTTGCCACGGGGAACCACAATCTCCTTGCCGTCGCCTGCGAATTTGAAGATCGGATAATCTTCTTCAACGAAGTCGGGATTGTAGTAAACGTCGTAAGGCTCACCCGGCTTACGCGCTGAAGCATTCGTTATCTTCAGTGGTGCTTTGTCATTGTTATCTACGGCTTCAATGCGGTGCTCGGGAAGGGGCTTGCCGTTAACGATGACATTTCTGCCGTTCATCTGAATGTGGTCGCCGGGCAGACCAATAACTCGCTTGACGTAATTCGTAGTTATCGGTTTATTGTCGGGCCTGTCGTCTCGCTTTGGATCGTAGCGATTGCCTGGATACTTGAAGACGATTATGTCGCCGCGCTTGATCTCTCGCTGAGGGAGGAACGGCAAAGATTCGCCCGGAGCAAAGATGAACTTGTTTACCAACAGATGATCGCCAATGGTGATGGTATTTTGCATCGATCCTGTGGGTACTTTCACCGCTTGCACGATGAAGGTCATGCCAAACAGCGCCATGATCACCGTAACGACGGCCGATTCAAAATACTCTCGCCAGATGGATCTCGGCGGACCTTTTGGCTTGATCTCAGTTTCTGATCGCTGGCCGTGTCCGTTGCGATTGAAAATTCGCGAGAAGGAAAAAGGTCGCGGTTCGGTCTTTGGCTCGGAGGCAGTCTGGGAAACTCGCGCGCTGGCAAGATCAGTCTTCATCTTAAAACATCCTAGATACGTTACGTGCAAGGGTCAAGTTCAGGGGCAATGGACGAAAGGTAGACATAGTAAGCACAATGCAGGCATTAGCTGCCAGATTTATTAGGCTGCGTGGCCTCATCCGATCTCATAATCTCCAATGCTTGTTTTGCCGCCGCCACTTCAGCTGCTTTAATTGAGCGACCCTCACCGCGCACGCTTCCTCCATCCCAGATCACTTCCACGCGAAACGTACGTCCGTGTGGCGGACCGAGCGTTTCGACAACCGTGTAGCGCGGCGCCGTCTGGCGTTCCGCCTGGAGCTTCTCCTGAAGCATTGTTTTGTAATCGGCCTCTGCAGCCGACATCGGATTAGCATGCCGCAACTCTTCACCCAGGGCATGATGAACAAAGTCAGTCGCCGCACTCAGTCCTCCATCAAGAAAGATTGCTCCGGTTACCGCCTCCAATACATCGGCGAGAAGTGCATCTTTTCGCCGTCCACCGCTCTTTTCTTCACCGCGGCCGAAGCGTAGGAAGTCTCCCAGATTCAATCGCAGCGAAGCCTCTGACAGCGTGGGGGCGCTCACCAACCGGTGTTTCATCCGGGACAGTTCGCCCTCAGTCACTGCGGAGTAGGCCCGACACAGATAATCGGCAACTATCAAGCCGAGTACAGAATCACCGAGAAACTCCAAAGCTTCGTTGTGGAGTCGCCGCGCCTGGTCTTCCGCTCCTGGCGCGACTTGCTCGTGCGCCCAGGACCGATGCGTCACTGCACGCTCGAGCAGCGCTCGATTCTGAAAGTTGTACGCAAGTATTGTCTGCAGGAGGTCCAGATCCGGAAGTTTATTTCCTTGCTTCTTCAAACGGATCTGATTGTAGCAAACACCAGGCGCGTCGTCGAAGTTACTGACAAAGGTCCCGGTTGTCGATCCGGGAGAAGGAGGTTCTGGCCCGCCTTCAGTGTCGATGATTCCTTCTAGGCTTGGGCTTAGTCCCGCTCGGCTTCGTTGACTTCGAGGGAGTCGAATTTGCCGGAGCCGTGGCCTTGCCGGGCTGTGTGGTCGTGGCAGGCGGAGTGCTGGGCGGAGCGCTGGTCGAGGCAGATGACGTGCCGGCCGGTGTATTCGCTCCTGAAGGCGCAGAAACACTCCCAGCCGCCGGATTTGATCCAGATGAGTTCATGCTACCCGAGGCTGGGTTGGTTGTCGGAGTAGCAACCGGCAGAGTGGTAATAGGGGTCGGCTCAGTCGGCAAGGGCTTTGACATGACGCTCGCGATCATCTCAGTCAGACCGGCGTCAGATTGATTGTGGCGAAACTTGTACCAGGTGGTTAGGCTCTCCATCCATACGGCCTTCTGAGGATCGTTACCAGCCAGAGCTACCGCCCGAGCGTAGGCATCAACCATGCGATCCACCACCTGATTAATATTTTCTAGAGCAAGTTTACTCTCCGGTGATTCATCCTTGCCCTCAAACTTGGCTTTGTAATCACCGTACAACTTGAAGTATTGTCCAGCCTCGTATGCTCCTGCTATAAAGGCGTAAGTCGAAGCAAGCTTGCTTATCCCACCGTCAAACTGAGCCGCTTTGATCACAGATGTCAGACCTTCTGCAGGATTCTTCTGAGCGTTCAACAACCCAACCGTGTAGTAGAGATAACCCAAAGCCTCGTCCTTGCTCTTGTAAGGCGTCCAGTTTTCTTTTTCTGGAGTCTTGCCTGATTCAATTAATTCGATGGCCTTCTTCGCGTAGGCCAAAGTATCAGCGTTGTTGGTCTCGACTTTTCTGGATGCGTACCCTGCATTCGAAAGATCAATCAAAACCCTTAGGTTATCCGGTTCTTCTGCTAAGATCTGCTTGCCAAGCTCGAAAGCCTTAGCATAATCCTTCTTGTTATACACCAGGTCAGAAACTTGATCCTTACGGGATGCCTTCTCGTATTTCGTGACAAAGTTCTTTAGATAACTAGTAATCTGTTCCTCTCCCGCGGCGCTGGGACAAGCTAAATATTTCTTTGCCAGTTCATATGCCTTGGCCTGATCCGTTTTTAGGTCTTTGGTAAATTCGGTGTACCAGGCGGTCTTACTCTCCGGAGTACACTGATCCTGAATTGTTGCCTCAGGCTGCAGCGGCGCGCTGTTTGCGAATGCTTGTAATGAAAGCACTGCCACCGTCGCGCAAATTGCTAGTAACGCAATAGTCTTTTTCATGAGTTGTCTCAAACCTCCAAGATCTTTCTTTTCAGCCATCATTGCGGGGCCATGCGGCTTTCCAGCGTCGCTACAGTGGCGACACTAAGATGCGAATCTGGAAAGACCAGTTGCCGATCTGCGGAACGCATCTGCCGAGAGGGAACCACAGTTGGGGTACTACGATGCAGCCCAAAGAGAACGTCCGCAATATTCCTGCAACTCTGACAGGCGTGTCAAGGCTTAACACACGAGCGAGTTGGAGAAGAGAGTGCGCTTAAAGTCTCTGCGCCGGAGGTCGTCTGAGTTACGGATCTCCGGCGCAGATTGCTTTTCTAAGAAGTGCTAGCTTGCATTCCTACTGCTGATTCGACTGCGCTCTACGCGGCCGGTCATCAGGTTGCCCGCCACTTTTAACAGCGGGTTTGGAGGTTTCCGCTTTTTGCGGGTCAGGATTACGTCGCTCGATTGGCATTAGGACGCGCTTTACCATGTTTCGTGGCGCTGGCGTGTCAGTTCCAGCCGGGCGCGGGGTCGCAGGGTTAGTGGAAGCAGTTGTAGCATTGTTAGCATCGACTGTATTAGTCGGCGCCTCGGCTTCAGCAGCTTCGGCCTCTGCGGCCTCTGCGGCATCCTTATCTTCTTCGTTCAACGCTGCAGCCTTGGCATCATCACTGCCAGGGCCGGGAACTGTGGCGACCGGCAAGTTAACTGGCGTACCAAACCTGCTGTTGAGCTCGCGATAGATTTGACCAGCGACCGCAGCGGGGATGTGGCCGTGCGCGTCTGAGCGACGTGTAATCACAACCACCGCGAGCCGCGGATTGGCCAGAGGAGCGTATGATGTGAACAATCCGAGCCAGCCACCTTGACCAATGCAAGTTCCAGTTTTACCAGCTACCGTCTGCAGTGGATCGTAAGCACGTTTGCCCGAACCATAGTTAACTGATCCAACCATTCCCGGCACCATGCGGCGCCAGTACTCCTGTTCAATATTGATCTGGCGACGGACCTTCGATTTGAACTTCGCTTCTTCCTGCACGGTCTTCGGCACATGTGGCACAAGCAACTTACCGCCGTTTGCCATTGCCGATACAAGCGTCGCCAACTGAACCGCAGTAACCTCGAAATCATCACCATGAGAACACATTCGGTTTAAAGCGAAACCGGTCTTCTCCAACGGAAGATGGCCGGCATACTCGTTAGGGGCATTGATGCCTGTCTTCTCACCGAGACCCAGCTCGCTTGCATACGCGATCATCTTTTCGAAGCCTACTCGGCCACCTACCTGCTGAAAGTAAGTGTTATTTGAATAAGCCAGCGCGTCTGTAAGATCGATGCGGTATTTATCAGAGACGTCTGCAGTGTCCACGGGATTGATTACCTTCTCGGACAGCCCGGCAATTCCGGTCACGAGCTTGATCGTGGAGCAAGGCTTAAACCCACGCCTCAGCGCCCACTCCTGGTTCACAACTGAATAGATCTTGCCGGTAATCGGATCCATTACGACTACGGTCCCGGCGTGATTGCCAAGCGCGTTAACCGCAACACGACGCACTTCGGGATCTTCGCCCGTCGCGTCGTCCTTGGCGATAAAAGCCTGAGCCTCATCGCGCATCGCCTGCTCGAGAGCGCGTTGGCGAGCGATGGCAGCCTGCCGAGCGGCCTCGGCGCGACGTCTCGCTTCTTCGATATCGCGTCGATGCCTCAACTCGATTCGACGCAACTCGGCGGTACGTTCCCGCTTGTTCAGTGGCCGGTGCAGCTTGTGCTCCAGCGCCTTTAAGGCAGAACTCTGTTCTTTGGCGATGAGATTCCGCTCCCGCCTTAGCTCTCGCGCGGACATGCGGTGTCTGTCGCCGCGCCTGGAGCGCCTCGCAGAGAGCCGACCGCGGCGCGAACCATGACGTTCTCTTGCAGATAACCTTCTTCCTCCGTGAGCGCGAGCGGCTCTGTGACGCGAGCCACTCGAATGCCTTCTTCCGAAAGCTGTACTCTGAAAGGGAAGGGTAATAAGAATGAATAGGATGAATGCGAAACGAAGCGTTTTAGGGGAATGATTCGTCAAGGTCATGAGGTTTTTGTGTACCTTTCTTAGGGGTTGTTCTCGCTCACCCTGGCCGTGAGCTTCGCTGAGATCTTCTAGAGCGCCTGATCGGGAAGAAGGCACAAAACTTCTAAAAGCGCCCTTGCTTGTATGAGAATTCGATTTTGCTGTCTTAAAAGTCTTCAAATGCACCTCCAAAAAGTCCTTTATTTCCTGCGACCTTCGGTCCTGCAACGTTGAAGTGGGAGAATTGCCTAATGGCGGTCTCTGGGGACAACTGATATGAGACCTCGGCAAATATAACATCTGCAAGCCCGAAGCTGCAACATAAAAGTAATACTTTCTACATAATCCATAACAAAAGGGGGCTACATTAGCAAATTTACCCCCACAAGGGCTTTAATGACGACAACGCTTCTCTTCTCTATTTCTTCTTAGATATTCATGATGATGCCCGGTCTCATAGACAGCTTTCGCGCCCGGCTGCTGCTCCTGCTGGTGGTTCTCTTAGGGCTCACGCTAGGTGTTCAGTATTACGTCAGTCTGCGCACCGCGCGAAACCACGCGCGGATGATCGTGGAGCAGGAACAGGCAATCATGGCGGGCGTTGCTCTTGGAGTGAACAGTATTTCGAGTGACAAGTATCTGGACCAGATCCGCGACAGTATTAACGAGCCGTTGGTTGATGAACGAACGGGGCGGGTCCGGAATGTGATGGTGGTGGACAACAACGGCAATGTAAGAGACAGCCTGATCGACGACTACACACCGCGCAAGAATCCGGACGGATCTACTCTATACGTGCAACTGAAGGACGTTTCCCTACCCCCACTTAGCAGTGCCGCTGAACTGAATGATGAGAGTGAGAATCGTCCGGCCTGGCTGAAAGTGTCCTCACCTCCGCGTGGGGGCGATCCCGGAGCGTTCTTTTTCCCAGTTGAGACGGTGAAGGGCCGCTACTATGTCATTGTCGTCCTTGGTTCGACGAGCACGCTCACAAGCTTGCTGCAACGCCAGGCATCGAGATCGCTCTGGTACACGTTGGTCCTCTTGTTAACAACGACGCTCGTGACCACGCTGCTTGTCTGGCGCTTCACAAGACCGATCAAAGAGCTCTCGGTGGCGGCCCAGAAGGTGGCCGGTGGTGATTTTACGTTCCGAGTCACATCAGATCGCCGCGACGAAATGGGCGCACTTGCGTCTGCGTTCAATGAGATGACCGCAAAGCTTGAGCGCACCCGCGAACTGGAATCTCAACTTCATCAGGCGGAAAAAGCAGCGGTTGTCGGCAGGCTGGCCGCGGCGATTGCTCACGAGATTCGCAACCCACTTAACTACATCAATCTGACATTGGACCATCTCCGGTCGTCGTTTGCACCCGCAGACAAGGCGAAACGCGAGACGTTCAAGCGCCTGGCAGACCAACTGAAAGCCGAAGTCGCCCGGATAAACCGTCACATCACTGACTTTCTAAAGTATTCGCGACCATCAGAACTGGAGTTACGCCCGCTCAATCTCCGGGCTGAAGCAGAGGATGCTTTACGCATAATTGCAGTGCAGGCGGCGGAGGGTGGAATCGAGACCCGCGTGGAGGAGCGAGGTGAAGTGCCTCTGGTGATGGCCGATAAGGAAACGTTGCGCTCAGTTTTCACGAATCTCCTGATCAATGGTCTCCAGGCCATCGATGGCGGAGGCGGTAACATTGTAATCACACTCTCCTACGAGGAGGGGAATCGGGCTCGCGTGGAGATCAGAGATACCGGCAGAGGGATCGCGCCCGAGGACATCTCAAAAGTGTTCGAGCCTTATTACTCAACGAAGGAGACGGGGACGGGTCTTGGCCTTGCCATAGTGAAGAAAGCAATCGATGATCATGGCGGCTCCATCAGCGTGAGTTCAAAGCCAGGCAGCGGGACAACTTTTACGATAACCTTGCCGGCAAAACCGGACGATGAAGGATGAAAGAAGAAACCCGGAGACCGCGGTGACACGGGGACACGGAGAAAAAATGAAAGGGGCTTGTTCTTTTCGCCCTGTCTCCCCGTCACCTCGTCCCTGTGTCTCTTCCAGGAGTTGATATGGCGCGCAAAAGCATACTTGTAGTAGACGACGAAAAGTCGCAGCGAGAAATCCTGGAGATGATTCTCTCTGAAGAGGGATATGAAGTAACCACGGCGTCATCGGGAGAAGCTGCGATGAAGTTCGCCAAAGAGCGCAGATTCGACCTCGCTTTGACCGATCTCAAGATGACGGGCATGGACGGAATTGAATTGCTGCAGCACCTGCTCAGCCTCGATTCTTCAATCATAGTGATACTGCTGACTGCCCATGGCTCGATCGAATCCGCCAAAGAAGCTTTGCGGCGCGGGGCGTTCGATTATCTCGAGAAGCCCTATGACAAAACCGCGCTAATGGAAACCATTAACCGTGCGCTCGTTCGGCTCGATGCGCTCGATACGGAGATCGTCTCGGCCTCGCCCAAGATGGAATCGGTCAAGAGAATGGTCTTAAAGGTTGCGCGTTCAAGTTCAACTGTACTGATACGCGGCGAGTCGGGCACTGGCAAAGAGCTGGTTGCGCGCGCAATCCACAACCAATCGCCAAGAGCGCAGGACATGTTTCAGGCAGTTAACTGCGCTGCGATAAATGAGAATTTGCTGGAGTCAGAACTCTTTGGCCACGAGAAAGGTTCATTTACAGGCGCGCACGCTGAGAAGAAGGGACTCTTCGAAATTGCCGATCACGGCTCGCTGTTCCTCGACGAGATTGCCGAACTGGACGTCGCCATGCAGGCGAAACTGCTGCGTGCTCTGCAGGAACACAAAATCAGGCGCGTTGGCGGGACGCATGAAATCAATGTTGACGTGCGGGTGATTGCCGCAACCAATCGTGACCTGCGCGCTATGGTTGCTGACGGACGATTCAGAGACGACCTCTACTACCGTATCAATGTACTGTCAGTTGACGTTCCGCCTCTGCGAGAACGGAGCGAAGATATTCCAGTGCTCATCGAATACTTCTTGAAGAAGCACACTCGTAATACCTCGCGTCTGGTGCGCGGGCTCACGGGTGAAACGAGAAAGCTGATGGTGGATTACAGTTGGCCCGGCAATGTCCGCCAGCTCGAGTCGGCTATTGAACGAGCGATTCTGCTATGTGAGGGCGACCAGATCACCATCGAAGACCTTCCCCTTGAAGTGAGGCAGGAATCGAGTTCCGCTGCGGAAGGGGCATTTAAGCTACCGCCAGAGGGAATCAATTTCGAAGATGTCGAGCGAGATCTAATAATACAGGCGATGGAACAGACCGACTACAACATTACAAAAGCAGCAAAGCTGCTCGGTCTGACTTTCCGCACGCTGCAGTATCGCCTGGAAAAATTTGGCATCAAGAAACCGGAAGGCAAAACAGAAGCGGCGGGCTAGAAGCAGAAGCTCCACGAGCCAAAGATCGCCTGTCACGAACCAGTTGGGGGGCTCAGACCCAGCAGGTTAGTGAAAAAGACAAATCACGGCAATGAAATGTGTCCCATACGGAGGAGACAGTCGATTAAGAGCAGTAAGGCGATCCACGAAATCACACGAAATAACTCGAACTGAAGCCTCTATTTCGTGCAGTTTCGTGTGGCTTAGTGGATCGTATTCGCGAGGATTACAGATGACCCGATCCAGAATTGCCTTCATTCTTCTGTTTTCGCTTTTCACGCTTGCGGCGTGTTCGAGGTCCGCCAGGACTCCGGTGGG
>JBGPNE010000051.1:0-9922 GCA_041487335.1 Pyrinomonadaceae bacterium | reverse complement strand
GAGATGGGGAAGTATATCGAGCCGACCCAGTCTTTCCTCTCGATGACCAAGCGCTCGATGTACATCGATAAAGACAACCCCGAGCACGTCGAGGATCGACTGCACATAGTGCCCGGCAAATCTGACTACTTGTTCGTCTACCCTTTTGTTAAGACCCGTGAATGGTATTCGCGTCCCGCTGAGCAGCGCCAGGACATGATGGACGAGCACATTCGCATCGGCACGAAGTATCGGTCGGTCAAACTTCACACAAGTTATTCTTTCGGTCTCGACGATCAGGAATTTGTAGTTGCGTTTGAGACCAACCACCCGGCGGATTTTCTCGACCTTGTCCAGGAGCTACGCGAGACGAAAGCGAGTTCCTACACGTTGCGTGACACACCTATGTTCACTTGCAGGCAACGGACGCTGGCGGAGTGTCTTGGGGCGTTGGGGTAGGACGCGGGGACGCGGGGACGGGTCGAGAGGAAGACAGTCATTAATGGGTAGATGAGCAAAGATCCCTCACCTATTGGGAATCGAGCCTAGAACCAACCATTTTCCATTTATCATTTGACATAATTTGACATTTCTCATTTGTCATTTGCTACTGGAGAAGTATTATGGTAGCCAAAGATTCTCACATATTAGAAAGCGAGCCTCACAAATGGAAAATAGATCTGCCAAGAACTCTCAATCCGGCAACAAGAACTCCCAATCCGAAGACGCTCAATCTGAAAAGAAGAACTTTAAATCGCCCGCAGACAAATTGGAAGAGCGTTTGACTCACTTTGCTGTTCGCATCGTTAGGCTTTCAGGTAGTCTGCCACGGACCAGCGCAGGAAAACATATCGCAGGACAGATTCTGAGATCCGGAACATCGCCAGCCCCGAATTATGGCGAAGCAAGAGGTGCAGAAAGCCACGCTGATTTTGTGCACAAGCTGCGGATCGTTCTCAAGGAACTGAATGAAACAGCAATTTGGCTCGGATTATCGAGCGGGGCCGAATAGTGCAACCCGAAATGCTCGCGGACGTCATGCAGGAGAATAAAGACTTGTGCAGGATTTTCACCGCATCACTCAAAACCGCTCGCAACGCCAGGAAATGACAAATGATAAATCCTAAATCCGGCGTGAATTTCTCATGACTATTGATTTCAACGAGCATATTCTCGGGCTAAGGTTAACTTTTGGGGCTGGGAATGAAAGCTACTTCTCAAGTAGCTTTCATTCGCATGCCGAAAATTCAGATTCGCTCTTACAGAATCAGCCTGGCGATTATGTCTCATGACAATTTCGCGCCGGATTTAGGATTTATCATTTGTCATCGCGATGCTCCAGCTGATGTTAAGCGACAACGGCATAATGTGAACTCTGTTTCAGAGTCTCTATCTTCTGAAAAGGACTGGCACTGGACAGCAAATGACAACTGATAAATGTCAAATGACAAATGGAAAATGGATTCAAAAGACTTGACTCAATCACAACAACTTTCCCTCTACAAGAGATCTAGACGCAAAAAGGCGTGCAAAGTTCAAAGTACGAAGCTCAAAGTACAAAGTTCAAAGTACAAAGCTCAAAGAACCACTAACTACTAACTCCCCAGTTCTGACGACTGATTTTCATGTTTCGCATCGGCATCGGCAACGATACGCACCGGCTGGTGGAAGGCCGACCGCTTGTACTCGGCGGCGTGCATGTCGCTGCGGATCGTGGCGGTGATGGTCACTCGAATGCCGATGCCCTTACACATGCAATTGCCGACGCGATCCTGGGCGCCCTTTGTGAAGGTGATCTGGGCGTGCATTTCCCTGACCGAGACCCGCAGTGGAAAGATGCAGATAGTCTGCAATTACTCTCTCGTGTTGTGTGGCTGACACGTGAGCGCGGCCTGCATATTGTAAACGTCGACGCGACGATTATGCTCGAAGCACCAAAGATCAGGCCTTACGTGCTTTCGATGCGAGAAAATATTGCTGAAGTGCTTGGCGTCGATATTGGCTGTGTGAGTGTCAAGGCCAAGACTGGGGAGGGACTTGATGCGGTGGGGCAGGGAGCAGCTGTGATGGCCCAGGCCGTGGTGTTGATCACAAGCAATCGAGGGATTTGATTGAGACCCCAGGACGTCATTCGGAAGAAGCGCGACGGCGAATTACTCTCGCGTGAAGAGATCGACTTCTTCATCAATGGGGTGACCAGCGGAGAGATCGCCGACTACCAGATTAGCGCACTGCTAATGGCTATCTATCTGAATGGCATGAACGAGCAAGAGCAGCAGGGGCTCACTGAGGCAATGCTGCAATCAGGCAACATTCTCGACTTCTCCGATATTTCTAAACCGAAAGCCGACAAGCATTCGACCGGCGGAGTTGGTGACAAGACTTCACTGGTGATAGCACCCCTGGTCGCGGCTTGCGGAGTTTGTGTGCCGATGATCTCCGGCCGTGGCCTGGGCCATACGGGCGGGACGCTGGATAAGCTCGAATCAATTCCCGGCTACAGCGTTGATCTTTCCGCAAGGGAATTTCACAACGTGCTGGAACGCGTTGGCTACGCAATGTCCGGGCAGACGGCGGAATTGGCGCCAGCGGACAAAAGGATGTACGCGCTTCGCGATGCGACAGCGACTGTCGAAGCAATCCCGCTGATAGTTGCGTCGATAATCTCGAAGAAGGGTGCCGCGGGTCTTGATGCGATGGTCATTGATGTGAAAGTTGGCTCGGGCGCGTTCATGCGGGATGAAGCACGAGCCAAAGCGCTGGCTCACGCGCTCGTAAGCACGGGTAACTCTTGTGGTATCCGTACCAGAGCGCTTTTGACTGACATGAATCAACCCCTGGGACGTGCCGTGGGGAATTCGCTGGAAGTGAAAGAGTGTATAGATATTCTGCGAGGCGAAATCGAAGACGGCGTGCTCCCGGTGCTTGATCTCTCGATCGAGTTGTCCGCGCACATGCTGGTTCTTGCTCACGTCGACCATTCGCTGGTCGCGGCTCACAATCGTTTACAGAAGGTTTTGGATTCCGGCGAGGCGCTCGAGTGTTTCCGTCGAAATGTGGAAGCGCAAGGCGGTGATTCGCGAGTATGCGACGACGCGAGCGGCCTTCTTCCTATGGTGAACGAATCGTTTAAGGTAGAATCCCCGCGCTCTGGTTTCGTTATAAAGGTCAACACCGCGGAAGTGGGACAGGCAATCGCGGCCATCGGCGGCGGGCGGGTGCGCGTCGAGGACGCGATAGATCCCACAGTTGGCTTCATCGCCGAAGTCAAGCTCGGCGACGCAGTCAGTGCTGGAGAAACCGTTGGAGTGGTGCGCTGCCGCGACGAGTCGAAAGCACGCGCAGCCGGACAACGTATTCAGGCCGCTTACGAAATAGGCGATGAACCTCCGGCTAAATTACCCCTGCTAATCAAGGAAGTTATCAACGAATGAAGTTCATATTCTGGTCCCTGCTCGTCGTACTGTGCCTGTTCGCCGTCTTAGGGTCGGCTTGTAATCGACAAAGCTATGGTGCTGACGATAAGTCGAAAGTTCACGTCGGTATTGTTTTCGATATAGGTGGAAAAGACGATCGCTCGTTCAATGCCGCAGCCTGGGAAGGTGTGAAGCGAGCTGCAAAAGATTTTCCCATTGTGCTGCGAGATGTCGAGCCCGGCAATCCGACTTCAATCGAACCGGCGATGCGCGCGTTTGCCGAGCGCGGATATGACCTGATTATCGGCGTCGGTTTCGCGCAGGCGCCGATCATGGAGCAGGTTGCGATGGAGTACCCGAACATGCACTTCGCGATCATTGATGGCGTGAGTGAGTTGCCTAATGTCGCGTCCCTCGTTTTTAAGGAACATGAAGGCTCATATCTTGTGGGAATACTTGCCGCCAAGACCACCACCACCGGCACGATCGGGTTTCTCGGGGGCATGGACATTCCCCTGATCCACCGCTTTGAGGTTGGATACGAAGAAGGTGCGCGCGCTGTTAATCCGAGCATACGCGTGGTCCAGAATTACGTGGGCGTAACTGACAGCGCCTGGAATAATCCCGGGAAAGGAAAGGAACTCGCACTGGCCCAAATCGGCAAAGGCGCGGACGTGATCTTCACTGCGGCCGGAAATTCAGGCCTGGGCGCTTTTGACGCGGTCGAGCAGCAGGGGAAACAGAACGGACGCGCCACACATTTTGTCATCGGTGTCGATTCCAATCAGAACATGGTGAAGCCCGGTTTCGTGCTGACGAGCATGGTCAAACGCGTCGACAACGCCGTCTATTCAATCGTTCAGGACGTAGTAAACAGAAAGTTCCAGGCCGGTTTCCATGTTTATGGCCTCGACAAAGACGGCGTGGCCTATGCGATGGATGAAAACAACAAAGATCTGATTCCGCAGGAAGCGATTCAAGAGGCCGAAACAGCAAGGCAGAAGATCATCAACGGCGAGATTAAAGTGACAGATGCGATGGCCAAATAGAGTCAGTTGTCAGTAGTCAGTGGTCAGTTGCTTCTTCATGGTCGCTTGTGACTTCACCACAGGAGGACAAAATGCCAAGAACGAACTTTGAAAAATTGAGGGTTTATCAATTATCAGAAAAGTTATCTGATCAGGTATGGGATGTTGTACTTGGTTGGAACAACTTTGCCAGAGACACGGTTGGGAAACAGCTTGTTCGAGCGGCAGACAGTGTTGGTGCAAAACATCTAAAGTCCATAGGAGACACATCGCACGCGACATCTGCGAGTAAGTGAAGTGGCAACTGACAACGGACTACTGACAACGGACGAGCCCTGATGTTAGAACTCCGCAATATTACCAAACGCTTCGGCGACGTGCTCGCGAATGATCACGTGAATATCAGAGTGGAGCCGGGCACGATCCATGCCATCGTTGGTGAAAACGGGGCCGGAAAATCCACGGCGATGCGCATCGCCTATGGCTTTTATACCGCCGACAGCGGTGAGATCCTGCTCGATGGCCAGGTGCGAGAGATTGCTTCGCCGCATGATGCGATTGCGCTCGGTGTTGGTATGGTGCACCAGCACTTCATGTTGGTGGATACCATGACCGTTGCCGAGAATATTGTGCTGGGCGCCGAGCCGGGAAATGAAATTGCGCTGGATCTCGCGAAGGCCGCATCTCAAATTCGAAAGCTATCGGAAGATTTCAAATTTGCCGTCAATCCAGGCGCGCTAATCGAGAATCTGTCAGTTGGCCAGCAGCAGCGTGTAGAACTGCTGAAGGCGCTATATCGTCATGCGCGCTTGCTCATCCTTGACGAGCCAACAGCCGTTTTGACACCGCAGGAAGTGGAAGAGTTCTTCGCGATCTTACGGCGTATGCGAGCACAGGGAAAGACGGTTGTAATTATTACCCATAAGTTATCTGAGGTTCTGGCAATCTCGGACGAAGTGACGGTCATGCGTGATGGTCGCGTGGTTGGGCGTTTGCAAACGAAAGAAACTAATGCCGCTGCCCTGGCCCGCTTGATGGTTGGTCGCGAGGTGCTGCTGCGCGTGGAGAAGCCCGAGGCGAGAGTCGGGGCCACGGAACTGAGCGTTAGAAACTTGTCGGTAACGTCAAATGATGGAGCGAAACGCATCGACAGTGTGTCCTTCGAAGTTCGCAAGGGCGAGATCGTAGGCATCGCCGGCGTTGAGGGCAATGGTCAAACTGAGCTCATTGAGGCCCTGGCGGGATTAACTAATCCTTCGCTAATTTCCGGCGCAATCAGGTTTGAGGAGAAGGACATCACGCGGCTTAGCGCTCGTTCTCGCCGGGAGTTTGGCATTGCGCATATTCCCGAAGACCGGCACCGGCGCGGGCTGCTCCTGGATTTTAGTCTGGCGGAGAATTCGATACTGGGTGTGCATTATCGCAGACCGATCGTCGCCTACGCCGGTAATATTTTCTTAGACAATGAAGCGATTCGCTATCGCGCTAATGAAATCATCTCGGGATTCGACGTGCGGCCGGCCAATCCCGATCTTCCCGCGCGTTCACTCTCTGGTGGAAACCAGCAAAAGCTAATCATCGGTCGCGAGTTTGATCTTCATCCCAAATTATTGCTGGTCTCACAGCCTACCCGGGGCATAGATATTGGTGCTATCGAATTCATTCATCGTCAGCTCGTCGCGCTGCGCGACGCGGGCTGCGCGGTGTTGCTTGTTTCAGCGGAACTCGAAGAAGTTACTTCACTCTCCGACCGTTTACTAATCATCCACGAAGGTCGCATCGTCGCTGAGGTAGATCCGAAAGTCGCAACGATCGAGGAGATTGGGTTACTAATGACTCGAGGGCACTGAAGAAAGTTTCGATTTGTGATTTGCGATTGACGATTTCTTGTGGCGAGCCTTAGATTCAAACTCTGCAGTCGCAAATCAAAAATGGAAAATCGAAGAGCAGATTTAGAATTACGAAGATAAAATCGGAAATCAAAAATTGGCAATCGGAAATTCATGAGGCTTCTACGCGAACTCATCTTCCCCCTGCTCGCCGTCATTGCCGCCTTTATCATCGGTGGAATTCTCATTCTCATTATTGGCGATAACCCGATTCAAGCCTACAAACTGCTGCTCGGTAGTGCACTCTCGTGGCCTGACGGAATTGGTTACACTCTCTTTTATGCGACGCCACTCATTTTCACGGGTCTTGCCGTGCTCGTCGCTTTTCGTTGTGGCCTGCTAAACATTGGAGCTGAGGGCCAACTTTATGTTGCCTCGTTTGCCACTGCCTGGGTCGGTATTACTTTTGCGCAATACTCAGCCTGGTTTCTCGTGCCCGGCTGTTTTCTCGCGGCGCTCCTGGCAGGTAGCATATGGGGTGCGATTCCCGGTGTTTTGAAGGCGCGATTCGGATCGCATGAAGTCATCAACACGATCATGTTGAACTTCATCGCCGTCGCCCTGGTCAGCTATTTCACTCAATATCATTACAAAACGCCCGGCGATCCCATCATGGAGACTTCACAGATTGGGGCGGGGGCACATATTGCGCGGCTGGGCAGATTCATTCCCGGTTTACCGGAGCGAATCCCGCTTAATCTGGCATTCGTGTTGGCCCTAATCTGTTGCGCGCTGGTCTATCTTTTTCTGTGGCGCACGAAGTGGGGCTATGAATTGCGTGCAACCGGCAGCAATCCCACTGCTGCCGAGTATGGTGGCATCTCGATTCGCACACAGATCATCATTGCCATGACTATCTCTGGCGCGCTCGCCGGCATGGTCGGAATCAATGAGGTGCTCGGTTATCGCTATCGTTACTACGACGGATTTTCCGCGAATTACGGGTTCACCGGTATCGCCGTGGCTCTGCTGGGACGTAATCATCCTGTAGGTGTCTTGCTAGCTGCACTACTGTTTGGCATGCTGATTCGCGGCGGGATCTTTGTTGATGCGTTTACAAACAACGTTACAAAGGACATCGTTGACGTGCTTCAGGGAATAGTGATTCTTCTTGTTGCTGCTGAAGCTTTACTCCGTGGTCCAGTGGGCAGGTTTAGTCTGTTGAAGCGCTCAAAGGTATGAATCGATGAGAGATCTCTTCACCATAGCTCTTGTCTGGTCAACCGTAAGGCTGGCCACTCCATTGATTCTGGCTGCTCTGGGCGGCATGTTCTCGGAACGTTCCGGCGTCATCAACATCGCGTTGGAAGGAATGATGCTCGCGGGAGCATTCACGGCGGCAGCGGTAACGTATGCCGCTGGCAATCCTTTTGTCGGACTGGCTGCCGGGATGGTGGCCGGGTTGGCGATTGCGTCAATCCATGCTGTTGCGTGTATTCGCTACAAAGCGGATCAGGTCGTAACCGGCACGGCAATCAACATTCTGATGATTGGTGTCCCCGGTTTCCTGAGTGGCGCATTCTTCCTGTCGTCTGGTGCGACGCCGCAGATTGCCAGGGAACATCTGATTCCCTGGACTCCGATAGTGATCGCCTTCGCGCTGGTGCCAATCACGTGGTACGTTCTTTATAAGACCCCATTCGGTTTGCGGCTGCGCTCTGTAGGTGAAAATCCTGAGGCTGCGGATGCTGCTGGAATAGGCGTCGCGCGCATGCGATATGCCGGAGTCTTGTTGTCAGGACTGCTGGCGGGAATCGGTGGTGCCTATCTCTCAATTGGGCAGTCGTCGCTGTTTACGCGCAACATGACATCCGGTCGGGGATTTATCGCGCTTGCTGCTTTAATATTTGGCAAATGGCGACCGGTGCAGACGATGCTGGCGTGTTTGCTGTTCGGTTTCGCGGACGCTGTCTCAATTCAGATGCAGGGCGTGGTAAAGCTGCCATCTGGTGAAGACATTCCGGTCCAATTCATTCAGATGGCGCCTTACTTGTTGACGATTATCGTGTTGGCTGGCTTTATTGGATCGTCACGGCCGCCGCGGGCGCTCGGTATTCCCTACCAGAAGGAGAGATAGCCGGGCCGCGGAAAACATGTGGGAGCTAATTGACTGATGGCTGGAACAATGGCTGAAAGCTCAGCAACTTCAAGTCTCTACGCGCGTGCTGAACACGCAGCGCGCACCATTCGCGCCCGTACTACGGAACAGGCGCGCGTAGCACTGGTACTTGGCAGCGGCCTCGGTGGCTTTGCGGACGACTTTGAAGATGCCGTTGCCATTCCCTACCAGGAGATTCCAGGTTTTGTGCCCTCGACGGCAGAAGGTCACGCCGGCCGTCTGGTTATTGGGAAGATCGATCGAGTCTCTGTTTTAGCGATGCAGGGACGCGTGCACTTCTATGAGGGCTACTCGCTGGAAGAAGTTACTTTTCCGATCAGAACTTTCAAGCTGCTTGGTATCAAGACGTTGATCCTCACAAATGCAGCAGGGGGAATTAACGTCGAGCTCAGCCAGGGTGCGCTGATGGTAATTAGCGATCACCTAAACTTGATGGGTGTTAATCCGCTTCGAGGCATCAATGACGAGCGATTCGGGCCGCGGTTTCCAGATATGTCAGAAGTTTACTCTCGCGAGCTGCAGGAGGCTGTGATTGAGGAAGCGAGCGAGATGGGAATAGACCTGCGTCGCGGAATCTATGGCGCACTTTCCGGCCCCAGTTACGAAACCCCGGCTGAGATTCACATGTTGCGAACCTTCGGCGCCGATGCAGTGGGGATGAGCACAGTCCCCGAGGCTATTGTTGCCCGCCAAATGGGAATGGAGGTTTTGGGCATCTCTTGCATTACGAACATGGCGGCGGGAATAAGCGATCAGCCGATAAACCATGAGGAAGTGATGGAGACGGGTCAACGGGTTCGAGCTATGTTTACTCAGTTACTCCGACAATTGATCTCGAGGTTGCCAACGTAGAAAAGTGGCTGGCTCCCCGAGTGCCGCGGAATACAGATTAGGATAGAAGATGTTTTCGTGAGCATGATAATCGGCATTAGCGGTGGGACAGGATCAGGCAAGACAACGGTCGCAAACCGCATCCTTGAGGCGGTGAGCGCCAGCGAAGTAGTTTTCATTCAACAGGACTCCTATTACCGCAATCTCAAAGATCTTCCACTCGATTACCGCCAGGTTGCCAACTTCGATCATCCGGACGCGCTCGACAATGATCTCCTGGTCCACCACATTCGCAAGCTGAAAGCAGGTGAGCCCATTGAGTTGCCAATATACGACTTCAAAGCTCACACGCGGCTGAATGAAACCCGGCGCGTTGAGCCGCAGCCAATTGTAATTGTCGAAGGGATACTTATTTTCGCCGATCCACGTTTGCTCGAACAGATGGATATTAAGGTATTCGTCGATACCCCTGACGATATTCGCTTCATTCGCAGGCTGCGCCGAGATATCGCGGAGCGGGGACGCACGGTTGAGTCTGTCATCGAACAATACTTAGTCACTGTGCGGCCGATGCACATGCAGTTTGTCGAACCATCAAAGCGTTACGCGGACGTAATCATTCCGGAGGGCGGTCATAATCTTGTGAGCATTGATCTACTT
>JBGPNE010000050.1:0-9977 GCA_041487335.1 Pyrinomonadaceae bacterium | reverse complement strand
ATCAACCGGATAATGCGGCCAGGGCGGCAGGACTTGGCATTGCACGCCACCTCCCCAGGCAAAGATACTCTGCCAAAAAAGCGGAAAACGAGCTGCGTCTGTTGCTCGGCGATCCCGTCTGCGCAAAGGCCGCCGCCGCCGCAACCAGTGTGGTTCAGCAAGAGGACGGAGTCGGAGCCGCATGTGACGCCATTGAACGATGTTTAGCTGAAAGAGAGCTCCTCCAAGTTCCATTGCTAGTTTCCCGTGCTCATTCCCCGCTGGCGCCATTCTTTTGAGCTCTCCTCTCACCAGCTCATGTCGAAACCCATCTTCGGGCATTCTCAACAGTTCATCTGCTGTTAAGGGTCGAACGGTCGTTACCATGATAATTACCTCGTAGCCAAATCATAGCACAGCCCCATGCTTAGCAGTATACTGAGTACGTTCTGCAGCGAATCAAGGAAAGGCCGCTCAGCGATTTCAGGTAGGCAACCAAATGTTCCTCTTTGATAGCTACTGCTTTTTGACCGCCTTGCCCATCCGCAGCTCTTTTCGTCGCGAAATTAATGAGGTGCGGATTAGGCTTCACAAGCCGCAATTGCCTTCCTGCGATACGCCGACTAAGCTCTGTAATTGAATAACCCGTGATCTACCTTGACTACAATGCGACCACGCCGGTGCTGCCCGAAGTAATGGAGGCAATGGAGCCCTACTTCACCAAGGAATGGGGGAACCCGTCCAGTAGCTACAAATTTGGGTCGAAGCTGAAGACCGTGATTGAGACCGCACGGGAGCAGGTGGCGGAGTTAATTGGGGCGCAGCCGCGCGAGGTGATCTTCACGTCGTGCGCAACGGAGAGCAACAACGCCGCGATTCACGCCGCGCTCAAGGCGAATCCAAACAAGCGGCACATCATCACGTCGGCGGTCGAACATTCCTCGGTGCTGAACTATTGCATGGCGCTGGAAAAGGAGGGCTATCGCGTCACCTACCTGCCCGTTGACCGTGACGGCTTGCTGAAACTGGCCGACCTCGAAAACACCATCGCGGATGAGACTTCTGTCGTCTCGCTGATGTGGGCGAACAATGAGACGGGTGTGTTGTTTCCCGTGAAGGAAATTGCTGAGATTTGCCGGTCACGCGGAGTGCTGTATCACTGCGACGCGGTGCAGGCGGCAGGTAAAATCGAAATGGATGTTCGGAGGCTTCCAGTTGATTACCTATCGCTGACAGGCCACAAGTTTCATGCTCCGAAAGGGATTGGCGCGCTATACGTCCGCCGCAAAACGCCTTTCTCACCGCTAATTCATGGAGGACACCAAGAGCGCAATCTGCGCGGTGGCACTGAGAACGTCGCGCTGATTGCCGGCATGGGCAAAGCCGCCGAACTGGCTCGCTGTCACCCGCCAGACTACGAAAAGAAAGTCCGTCCGTTGCGTGACAAGTTGGAGGAAGGCATCCTCAGTTCGATTGCCAACACCGAATTGAACGGCCACAAAACGCAGCGGCTGGCCAACACGAGTAATATCACCTTCCACGGCATCGAATCCGAAGCGCTGCTCATCCTCCTCGACAAGGAAGGCATCTGCGCGTCGTCCGGGTCAGCATGCTTGGCAGAATCCGACGAGCCGTCGCACGTTGTGAAAGCGATGAAGCCGGAATCAGCAGCGTCGCGCCAGATGATTCGGCTCTCGGTGGATGCTGCGAATACAACGTCAGAGATTAAATCGGCCGTGTACGCCGTCCGGCATGCGGTGAAGATGCTGCGCGGCTAATTGAGTGAGCCCGAAACTCGCTCCAGTAGGGTTTGGTACAGCTTGTTCTCACCAACGCCACTTGCGGGGTAGTCGTCGAACCTAAATGGAGCGAGTGACTTGGCCTTCTTCAACTCTCCCGCAAAGAATGCTTGCTCGAATGTGGCTTGTGACTGGCCTTTCTTATGCAACGTTGGTAGAAGCCTCATCAGAGCCGAAAAACCGATAGTCCTTGGAAGGGGCGAGGAATCCGAGTTCCAATCTTCCTCGAACTCGCTCCGCACTGCGTTAAAATAGTTGCTGAGAATCTTCAGAACCGCCCAGTCCTTGTCTTCCACAAATAGTTTCCAAAAAATGCACTCGCGGTTCGCAGGATCATCGGCATTGAGCGGGATCTTCCTCTTGATGTTGTCCCGGATTGTGTCCGGGTTCTTGCTTACCAACGGAAGAAGTCTTTTGACGAAGGTTGCCTGAGTGAGGATGCCCACGTAGTCATCTGTTTTCTTTCCAAGGGGTTTAATCCTGTGGTAGAAAGGCGACTCTTTGTCCGTGTTCAGTGCTTTGCAGACGTTATGGGACGTCTTTTGCGGAGAACGCCATTTGGTCTCCTCGAACAAGTCATAGACGAGCGATGGGCTAACCTTTGTTTGCTTGAGGTTTATCGTTGCGAACAACATTGCCTGGTCTTCAACGGGTAAGTCGATGAATATGGAAACGATTAGCTCAAAATTCTCGCTGTTTGGCTCTGTGAAGCCCGCGAGTCGGTGCTGGCCGTCAATTATGCTTGCAGCTTTTTCATGAGCGCGGATTCTCAGGGTTTCTCCTTCTTGGCTTAGAACATCCTCCGACTTAACAGCGATTATGAACGAGTTCGGAAATGCAGCATCGAATGTCGAAATGTAGTCTTCGATCTCGGCCTGCCTTTTCTTTGACAACTCTCTTTGAATACCCGTGTATACCTCTACTTCGCGCTCTTCTTGGCGGCGTGTGTCAGCGGCTGCAATCTGCCGCAGGTCGTTGGCCTTCATGACACCCACATAGAAAGTTCCCAGAGGCTGGGAGACCTCAAACACCCTAACGCCAATCGAACCGTTGAGTTGACCACTACCGTTGCTCATAGCTTGGCTCCATCCACTTCCTGTGCTGCACGGGCCTTCTCAGCTAACACGGCATTTTCCTTTGCTAATTCGTCTGCTCCTTCCGAAACCAACTTCTGAATGAGGTCTTGGTCCGTATATACGCTTCGAACCCCCGCAAGATAAAGGTTGAAGTAAATAGCCAGCGCTAGAGTTATGCACGTAGTCAGGAACACGAAAGGAGACCACAGGGAAGCAGGCGAAAACTGTTTCAAGATGACAATGGCGGTATATCCACCAGCGCCCAGAAAGATTGCGGCCAGAAGGCCATTGAAAACGAACCGCTCTGTTTGCCGCAGGCTCAGCTTTGTGTCGGTTACGAAGAAGCTCATTGAAGCACCGCTGAGGGTGGCTGTGAATATTAACAGTGTCCCATCAAGGAAGGGGTTTATGAATTGTGAGAACACTTTGCCGAACGTCAGGAAGAGGCATGAGAGCCATACAGGGGACAACCCAATGAACACGTTGTAATACAGCCACTGCTTGAGGTCATATTGTTTCTCTGACCAAATGCGTTTGAATGCGATTTTCATATTGGGCGTCCTAAGCTATGAAGCTTTACTGTGAAGAATCTCATCGATTTCATTTCCCCCCATCCCGCCAAAACTGTCTTGCTGCACCGGTGATAAGCTTACCCTGGAGGCGTAGGGCGGCTTCGGCTTTCTTGAACTTGCTGCGGACGACGCCGCCGAGAATCATGCGTTGTTGGGCGTCCGTCAGCGTGTGCGGGGAGAAGTGGACGCCGCACTCGGCCAAGTCGGCGAAGTTGGTTTCGTTCGTGCCTGTGGTCAGGAACTTGTCGGCGTCCTGCGATGCCATCCACACCGGGAAACCCCATGACCGGCCTTGCCGCGCCAGCAAACTCAGCAGCCCGGCCTTGTTCTCTTTCGGCAGTAGCAGGTGCGCTTCATCCACGAACAACACCATCTTGAGCGGCTGGATGTCATTCTTGACGGCCAGTTGCTGGCTTAACTTTTTGATCAGGAAGTTCAGGATGAGCGCGACGGCCAGTGCCTTGGTGTCGCTATCGCTACCAAACTTCTTGAAATCCACAACAATCGAGCCGTCCAACCACTCTTCGGCGCTGATAGCGGTTGCTGCGCCGGCAAACAAGTTTAACCGAACGATTTTTTCAAGGATGGCCAAGTCACCACCACCCGCGCCCATGTTCTCAAGCTCTAACGCCAGCGATGCGAAGTCGGGCGTAGCTAGATGCTGGTAAGCGTCGCAGAAGAGGCGTTCTTGCTTCCTGCCAAACTGCGGAAAGAAGCAGCGAACCAGATTGGCGATTTCATAGGCGATCGCCGCGTTTTCCGTTGGGTTCTGATGCCGGTAGAGCGGATTGATCGGCAAATCCTGTTGGATAAGACGGACGTAGCGCGCCCCGGTCTGCTGGAGAAAACGCGTGCGATTCTCGCGTTGTTGGGCGTCGTCGGAATCAGCCTCCAACTCGCCCTTCATGTCAAAGAAGACAAAGCGGACGCCGTGGTTGCTTAGTTGTGCCAGCAAATCGAGAGCAAGCTGGCTTTTGCCAGACCCGGTCGTTCCCGAAATCACGAGCAAACCATTGGAAGTACCAGGGCCATTCAAAGACCACTCCGGGGCCTCCGCCAACAGTTTGAGTTTTACTTCCTTCTCGACCACAGGCAACGACGGCACGGCAGGCTTCACTCTGCCCGTGAGTTCGATGTCGCCGCCTGTCAGTTTTAGCAAGGCCGAGACGAACCGGGTTTGATCGTTGCCGGACTCCTTCCACATCTGCCGCAACTGTTGGCAGCCGTACTCAAAGTGCCGACGAAACTCCTGCCGGTAGCCGCCTTCGTCGAGGCTGCGTCCAGAGCGGTGGTTCAATGCAGCACGCACCAAGTCGCGAAGATCGTCGCCAACAACTTGCTCGTCGTTCAACGTCACGCCCTTGGCGTCCTTGGGCTTGAACTCGGTCGGCACGCCCTGCCCCAAAGCCATGAAGAGTGCTGCGCGTCCAAGAATCGCCTGATTGCCAGCGCCGACACGGGCAAAGACATCCTTGATAAAATCTTCAGCTTCACTGCTGGTCTCGAATTTCATGGCTCAAGCCTTTGCGTTTTGCTGTGCGGTTTGCCGCATTTCTTCAAAGACGGCGCGCGTCTTGGTGAAATATTCCTCATAGAGCGGCCGGTCTTGGGCGAGGATTTTCGCTGCCTTGCGGGCGGCGCGGCGGAGTTCGGCGCGGGTCTGCCAATCCAACGTGCTGTGAAAGATGTCCTCACGCATGATGTGTTCGGTCATCCCCGCATCGTCGGGGTTGCAGCCGGTGTCTTCAATAATCGCTTCTCGGTAGCTGGACATACATTCCTCCTTTTGCCTACAGGTCATGCCCGAAGTAGTCGCTCGTGGTGCGCACCTCGTAGTTCGGGCTTTCGGGTCGCCCGTGCGGGTGCAACGTGTACACGCGGGCGAGCCGGTCACGAATCTCGTCAAACAGCGGGCCTTCGGGGTCAATCTCAGCGTTCGTGCTGAGAATGATGGATTGGTGGCCGCTGAGGTAAAGCTGGTCGAGCACGTTGGCGCGAACTTCTTTGTCGAGGCGTGCCAGCGGTGTGTCCACGACCAGCGGCGGCACGAGCTTGGCAAGACGGCGCAACGCTTCGTAGAACGCCAGCATTCGCACCTGACTCTGGCCGGCGGACGTGTTGGTTTCTTCCCAAGTCACTTTCTTGCCGTCGCGACGAACGAGCCAGCACTGCCATTGGCTGTCGAAGTCCATGCCCACAAACTCACGTTCCCGTTCTGTGATTTCCACCCACAACTTGCCGACCTCCTCGGCAATTTGCCGACGCATTTGAATGGCGGCACGGCTGCGAATCTCGCCGGCGGCCTCACGGTAACGCATTGCCATTGCTGCCAAACTTTCGCCCCGTTCGGCCTTCTCGGCAATCTCCCTCTGCGTTGTCTCCTGTCGCTTCAAGTCGGCGAGTTCGACTTCCATACGGGCTATTTCGGCCTCGACTTCCTTGAGGCGCTTGCTGACACGCTCACAGTCACCCAGCAGTTTACCGCGCTTCTCATGGAGCTCCGCGCCCCGCTTGAATGCGGCTGTGTTCTGCTGCATTTGCTTGAGCCTCTGGTTGAGTTCGCGCAACTCCACGTCCATTTTCTCAATGTTGACGCACATCTCGGCCAAGTCGTGAAGCTCCCTTTGGTTCGCGGCAAGGCGTGCGCGCACCTGAGCACTGGTGTCGTTGCGGTCGCCAATATAAGTTCGCTCGGGCATCCCGTCCGGTGGGGGATGAAATAACCGATGGAGCGCGTCCTCCAGTCGCTTCATGTAGAAGGACTCAATATCTGGCTGGAGTTCGAATTCCTTGGGCGCACTGCCAAACACATCTCGCTTCACCTGCGGAATCTTTGGTTCAACGGTGGACTTGGCGCTTTCCCACTCACGTCGGCGTTCCTCGGCGAATAAGGCATCGTGGAACTCCTTCCGGTAAACTCCCAGCAACGAAACCGGCAAGGCCAATTCCCAGGCGTCAGTAAGTTTGGATTCGAGTTTACTCTTCGCCCCTGTTAGTTCTCCTCGACGCTCTTGCGCTTTTTGCAGCTCTTCGGGGTCAACTGCACCTAGCGTCTTGAGGTCATCTTCCACTTCGAGTAGTTCGACCTGCTTCTCATGCGAATCCCGTTCGAGAACTTCGCGTTCCTTGCGCCTCGCTATCAAGACTCCCTCGACCGTTATGACCTTACCGTTAAGCTCAGCCAGCGCCGTTACCGGATCAATGCCACCGTTGGCGTTAAACACACGTGGAATCTTCGAACTGATTACGAAACGGAGGTCGTCTTCGAGTTCGCTATAAGAGTGATAGCCAAGGATGCGGCTCACGCCCTCAACGATGTCTTGCTGGTTTAAGTTAATGCTCTGGCTTCGTTCCGCATCGAAAAAGAAAAAACGCGCCAAGTGTCGGGGCAGGAATGCATCCCTCAGCTTTTGAATCATCTGCTCGTCTTCAATGCGGCCGGGCGTGTCAGAGCGAACTGCGTAATGTTGCCAGACTGGTGGCGAATTTGGCCGGAAGCGGGCTTCGCGAATGAGCTCGACCTTTCGACTGCCTACGTCATCGCGGCGACTGATGACAGCCTTGAGGCGCATCATGTCTTGACCTTCAGACAGTGCGCGCCGATTGAGCGACCGTTCAAAGACAAATCGCGTTGCGTCCGAGCCAGTCTCCACACGCCTCAAGTCGCCAACACCCTTCTCCCCGACCACTGCCAGATATAAAGCACGAAGCAGGTGAGTCTTACCGGCGCCGGTCTTTCCGCCGACCAGTATCCCGCATTTTCCCTCCAGACTGCGAAAGTCGAGTGTGTGCTCGCCATAAAATGGCCCGAAGTTTTCCAGCGTGAGCGAGTCGATATAGACTTGTGCCATGATCAGCCCTTCTTCGTCTGATTTTGCGCCTCCAAGTCGTCTTTCAAGATACCCAGCAACGCGTCTGGGAGACCTTGTGCCCGATTGCTTTCGCTGTATTCCTCCACCTTGGCAATCATGCGGCGGAGAATGTCGGCGTTGATGTTCTTCTCGCGGGCGACTTCTTCTTCCAGTTCGCGCAGCTTGTTCAGTTCTTTCAGGTCAGCGCTCATGATGACACCTCGCTGTTTGTTGAGGATGCGGGCGACACCCCGGCCGTCGTCGGGGTCGCGCGCCGCTTTCCACATTTGTTGAATCAAAAGCAGTTCCTCAGGGCTGATGAGCTGTAGGGCGGTTTCTTCCTGCAGTGCCAGGAGACGTTGCAGCAGCTCGCGGCGGGCAGCGATTGTGAGTGGGCCGGGCTTCTCGTTGCCGTTCATGCGGCGGTTGTCTCGTTTGCCATTGGCTGGCTCGCGATAGTACAGCAACGTCTCGCGGAACTCGATCAGCTTTTCCATGCGCTCGTCGCCACTGGCGAGCAGTCCCTCGCTCGCTTTATCACGGACAACGACGGTGCAGGTCCAGCAACCAAACCGGCTGTTGCCGCAGCTTGGTGTACTTGTGTCAATTTGGATTGGACACTCGCCGTTGCTTGCATTGGCGTAGAGTTTGTATAGCGAACGATTGTCGCCACCCCACGGATTAGGTCTCTGGATTAAGTAGGCCCAGACTTCTTCAGTAGTCAGAAACTCAATCGGGTTAGACACCCACACGCGGGGCAAGTCGGGATGCCGCCGCAAACCATTACGTGATTTACGACCCGCCATTGTCTGGGCACGGGTGGAGCTTTCCGCGCGCCGTGCGCCAAGATGTAAAATCGCCTCTCCCCGGTGTCCTAGCCGCTGCTGTACAAAGACATTGACGGGATCAATTTTCATCCGTTGGGTGCACCAACGAAATGTGCGGTTCGGCGGCGGGTAGCCACGCCCGATGATGTTGACCCAAAACGATTCCTCCGAAGGAGGCTTGAGAAGGTTGACGTCGATGCCAAGCCCGTGATGCTCAGAGCATTTACGCATCTTGTCCAATGTTCCTTCGACCATTTCCACGATGGCAGGAATCTCGACACGGGTATCGGTGCAAACAACGGAGATCGGCTTTGTGCGACGGTCCACAGGTAGCGAGAGGAGAGCTTCAAAGACGAGCGAGGCTAGCATCGTGCTGTCCTTGCCACCACTGAATCCGACCAGCCACGGCCGTTCGTCCTCTAAATAAAGCTGGCGGAGGGACTCTTTAATGTCGTAATAGGTTGTTGTAGCCATTTGCCGATTATCTAGCATGAGACCCGTTAAACTTCATCAACCATCGCGAAAGAGCCCTTAGGACTAGCTCTGACGGGGATGAAAATCGTTGATGATCAAAGGCGCTATCGGTGTAGTATTGTGAACGTCTTTCTCGACCGACGCCGGCTCATAATCACGCGGCTCTCCGAGATCGAAAACATGACGGCCACCATCAACCATGAGCGTATCATTGGTCATACCGGCCTCCTTGCCATCTATACGAACCTTGCGTGCTATCGGGAAAATGACAGATACGTATTGGGGCCCCCATCCATTCGGCATCTTATTTCCCTTTCATGATACGGCGAGCGCGATTTACATAAAGCTTATACGAAGCGCATGCACCAATCCCGGTCACAACTTCAACTGTGGCAAAACACAGTAAGGTCCAAAAGATGAATTCGGTACTGAGAGTTTTCCAATCATCCATGATCGAACCTATATAGAGGAATGGCATAACAACAAACATTCCGCCCCAAAACTGGTGATAGCGATAATGTTCATCGACCGCCGCCCGAAATGCCATGAGCGTAGGCTCATCGCCAAGTTCAGCAAAGTCAGCTGTGGTCAGCCGGTGAGCGCGGCACATTAGACGCTCAAATATCAGCCAACGGAACAAGGTCACAAGCAAACCGAGGCCAAGCGCACCTAGCATCACAATCAAGAATAGCCCGACATCCGATTCCGCAGCCAAAAATTTCTCAAAAACCTTTTTGAGCATGGGTGACCAAGACTGCAGAGCATATAGTCCTGCAATGCCCGGCAAAAAAAATGCGATGACCAGGCCGAATGAAGTTGAGGTAATGTCTTTTGTTCCCATAACTTTACCCCGGACCTTTGCGTCGTCTCGCAGGATCCTTAAGATCCTTAGCGAGAACGTGCGACGGCGGCCTGTTGACCTACGTCATCTGGCCCAATAAATGGCCTAAAATAGGGTGAATTGAGGGAGGCGTCAAGGGGGAATTTATGAGCCTTCTTTGGCGATCCCCGATCGCTTTCTGCTGTGGGCTATTCTCTCATACAGCAATCCGTAGCGGATGCCTTGATCGCTCACGATGGCCTCGTCGATGCCGAAGAGAGTCATGATCCTTTGAATCGCGAGCGCGCCGGCGAGAATCACGTCGGCGCGCTTCGGTTCCAGGCCCGCGATCTGTTTCCGCTCGGCGACTGTTTTACTGCGGTAGAGCTCGACCTGGCGCTCGACCTCCGCGCGACCGAGACGGCTGCCGTGAACTTCGCTGTGCGAGTAGTGGCGGAGCCCTTTCTCGACTGCGGCGAGCGTCGTGAAAGTCCCGGCGATCCCGACGAGAGTGGTTCGGCTGGGCTCAGACTTCGAGTGAGCCTCAGTCGAACTCCCACCCCAATCCGCCGGCAATTT
>JBGPNE010000049.1:0-9990 GCA_041487335.1 Pyrinomonadaceae bacterium | reverse complement strand
GGGTGCACGGACTGGGCCTCGGCCAAAAGCCTTGCTGGAACGTTTTGCAATCACCTACGTGCCTTCCGCTTCGGCACTCTGCGCGATCAAGTCGAGACCACGTGAGACGACTGCGCAGCCGAAAAGTCTGCTCGCCTTTGGAGATCCGGTTTACGATCGTTCCGGGAATAGTTCACAAGCGGTTGCTGCGGTAAGCGGAAAACCGGCTGAACCAGGAACCGCATCCTTTGTCGTCACCTCTTACGGCGAACGCGGTTTCGATTTCACCCAGCTTCCGAACACGCGCGACGAAGTGCTGGCGATTGCTAGTCTCTATCCGAGTGGCCAGAGCAGCATCTATCTGGGTCCGGAAGCACGCGAGGAAACGCTAAAAGCCGCAAAGCTGGATCAATATCGTTACATCCATTTCGCGGCCCATGCATTGATCGACGACCGGGTTCCAGCGCGCTCAGGGATCGTGCTCTCGCTGGCAGAGGATTCAAAGGAAGACGGTGTGCTGCAAATGAGCGAGATCATGCGCCTGAAGTTGAACGCCAGTTTGGTCACACTCTCGGCGTGCAGCACTGGACTCGGGAAACTCTATGATGGTGAAGGAATCGTCGGACTAACGCGTGCTTTCTTTTACGCCGGTGCGGACAGCGTGGTTGTCAGTCTTTGGAACGTCAATGATTTCGCGACCGCAGAGTTTATGAAAAGCTTCTACCAGAATCTGAGTCGCGGAATGGCTAAAGACGCCGCGCTACGACAAGCAAAGCTTGCAATGCTCAAAAGCCGAGGCGAGTGGAGACATCCTTACTTCTGGGCGCCATTCGTGCTGGTGGGGGAGCGGTAGCGCTAGCGTAAGCAATCTCCTCTTGACTAACACTTGCTACTCAATCGCCTTGCTTAGCCCGCTCGGCGGTCTGCTCAAGAACATCACGCGTATTATCCGAAATCTGTTTTGTGACATGTGCGCCTCTCGCGAGCGACCATTTCAGCGCCGAGGGCGTCACAAGTGTGGTGACAATCACCATAATGACGACTGCGCCAAAGGTTGCGGGGCCAATCACAGGCTCGCTTACGCCGCTGACCATGGGAAGCATCAGAGTTGCGCCAATGCCCGCAAAGATCAATCCCACTTCTCCCCGCGGAATCATTCCCAATCCAATCGCCAGTCGATTAATACGATGCTCAAGCACGCCGAGCGCACAGATCTGTTTCCCAATGATGGCTGCCAGCGTGAGCACTAGAGCAAAACCTAAGAGATCCAATCGAGCGAACAATCTAAGATCCACCTTTAGTCCCATCAATACAAAAAATATCGGCACCAGCACGGTGCTGACTGGCTGCAATAACTCATGGAGATCGCGCTCTTTCCGACTCCGAGCGGGTTTATAGTGAACCTCATCGAGCACGAGGCCGGCAGCAAACGCCCCTACGATGTACGCCAGTCCAAATCGGTTTGCGGCCCATGCCAGCAACAGGCAAAACGAAATCGCCAGCGTCAATAGCACCCCTCGTGTCTCCAGGCGTCCGGCTCCCCGCAGAATATGCGGCACAACGAAGTGTCCCAGAACAATGGAGCCGACCAGAAAAGCTAGTGCTTTGACCGCAATAATTCCGACGTCGACCATTGACAGCGCCGCGCCGGTGGCTGCGGCCTTGATCGCGCCCGCTACGACGGCCAGAATCAAGAGCCCGAGCACGTCATCGATTACTGCCGCGCCCAGAATGATGCGAGCCTCACGCGTAGACAGCTTGCCAAGATCTTTCAATACCCTCGCGGTAATGCCAACGCTCGTAGCGCAAAGCGTGGCGCCAATGAAGATGTGTCCCAGTCGCGCCTCGCCGGGAATGAAGTACGCTGAAACACCCCAACCAAGGAAAAATGGGGCAATTACGCCAAGCACCGCAACAAGGAGCGACGACCAACCAACTTCCATCATTTCCTTCAGGTCAGATTCAAGTCCTACTTCAAAGAGCAGAACGATGACGCCAATCTCCGCAAGCGAGCTTATTATTTCGTTGGTCTTCAGTAGCTCGGCACCAGTAAATCCGAATATGACGAGATTGCCGACGACGATTCCCGCGATTAACTCACCCAGCACTGCCGGCTGCCCAACTCGTTCAAATATTTCACCACCAAGCTTTGCCACCACCAGCATGACAGCAACACCAATGAGGACAATCGGATCCAGCCCATGTCTTGCAGTCTTCGTCAGCGCCGGATCAGCGACGACCGACAGTGATTGCGTTACAAGGATGAGCAGGCCGAACAGGATAATGGCGGATGCGAAGAGTTTTCGTTTCATTGTCTTTTACAGGAGAAATGCGAGATTATTGCACATCGCCGCTCTTGATCTAACCGATTCTCACAAACCACCGGTGGGACCGCCTTTGGGAAGACCCTGATTGGGAGAGAGGATCAGGCTGGTATATCTTCCGGGCCGCTACCTCCTCCTGCGATAGTCTCAAAACCGCCCAATGTTGTTTTTGGGTTGCGTAAGTTGCCTCAACCCTGGTCTGACTACTATAATGCGCTGAATTTTCAGGGTCACTTAATTCTGGCAGGATAGCGGCCCCGAATACACAAACGGCCCCAAACTTTAACCTATGGCAAATCCTATTAGTTGGAAGCAGCGCGGTCGTGTGGCGCCATTCGGCGGCAGCCGGCCGGAGAGGCCCTTGCGGGGGCTAGCGCTTTACCTCAACCAGGCGGCTCGTTCTGCACTCACTGAACCGTACATGCTCACCGTCGAGCACCGTTCCATCCATCTGCGTCGCTTGCCAAAAGCCTTCGAAGGTTTTCGTATTGTTCAGCTTTCAGATATCCATCACAGCCCATTCACCAGCCGAGAACAGATCGAATACGCCGTTGACACGGCTAACAACCTGCGACCCGACATTGTCGCCCTCACCGGTGATTACATCTCCAAGGAACGCCAGTATGCGGCGCCCTGCGCTGAGTTGCTGGGAACTCTGCGCGCCCGGTACGGCGTGTTTGCCGTTCTTGGTAATCACGATCACTGGACAGATGCGGCTCTAATTACAGACCTGTTTCGTGCAGAGGGAATAACAGTGTTGGTTAACCAGGGTATGCGCTTTGAGCAACGAGGGGCGGCATTCTGGCTGGCAGGCGTGGACGATACAATGGTAGGTCTCGAAGACTTGCCTCTGGCCCTTGCCGGCGCGCGGGAGAATGAAATGAAGCTTTTGCTCGCGCATAATCCGATTATTTTGCGCCGCGCCGCTCGTGCCGGAGTCGATCTTGTGCTCAGTGGTCATACGCACGGAGGGCAGGTTAACTTGCGTTCCGAACGCAGCGCATCTGGAAGACCTCGCAGGCGTTTGCTCAGAGGACTCGCGAGCCAGGGCGAGACACAGATCTACGTGACACGTGGACTTGGAACAGTCGTTCTCCCCATCAGATATGGCTGCCCACCAGAAGTTTCGCTGTTGGAGCTGCGCTGCGCCCAATAAGGGATCTCGGGTGTTTGGTCACCTAAAGACCGGGCTGCGAAATCCTTGACAACCGTTTCCGCTACAGCCCCGATGTCCTCTCGGATTGTTACGGTCCCCAACATGCTCACCATCTTCAGGATGGTGCTTATTCCTATCTTTGTTACCCTGCTTTTCTATCAGCGATTCATCCTGGCGCTAGCTGTTTTTGTTGTGGCAGGCGTGACCGACGGCTTGGACGGCTTACTGGCTCGTCGCTTCGATCAGCGCTCCCAACTAGGTACGGTCCTCGATCCGATTGCCGACAAGCTGATGCTTGTGACCGCCTTCATTGTGTTATCGATGCGCAGCGTTTTCCCACAGCCTGTGCCCAGCCACTTGCCCGTACCTTTCTGGGTCACGGTCGCAGTGATCAGCCGGGACGTGTTCATTGTGGTTGGCGCTGCTGCGATCAACATCATGACGGGGTTTCGCGGGTTTCGTCCGTCTTGGTTGGGTAAGCTCAACACAAGTGTCCAGATAATCGGCATCGCCGCGATAATGTTTGCCGCTAGCTTCCCTTATGGGACGGGTTACTATCTCCCCACCCTGTACACCACTGTTTTCACGCTGGCCATACTTTCAGGGGCTCACTATGTGTTCTTTGCCTCAAAGCTTTTGAATGAGGACCGTCGGCAAGCTTTGGAAGAACTCCCGACCTCTGAAACCCCACAAAGACCATCAAACTAAAACTTGCAGGGCGCGGCCAAATAAAAGTTGACAACGCGGCACTCAGATATTATATTAACGCATGGTTAAACTAAGCTTTGGCGAGGCTGTGAGGGCTAATCATAAGCGCAGAACGTGACAGCTTGCCAAGAAGACCGGCCAAATATCGTTTTGGAGAAGAAAAAGAGATGAGCAGCAAGATTATTGGAATTGACCTAGGAACGACCAACTCTGTGGTAGCAGTAATGGAAGGTGGCGAACCGGCCATTATCACTAATTCGGAAGGTGGGCGCACCACGCCCTCGGTGGTCGCGTTCACCAAGGACGGAAACCGGCTAGTCGGCCAGGTTGCCAAGCGCCAGGCGGTTACAAACCCGGAGAATACTGTCTATTCAATCAAGCGATTCATGGGGCGTCGCTATAACGAAGTGACAGAGGAGATCAAGCAGGTACCTTATAAGGTTCAGGGCTCCGGCAGTGGCGATGTACGCATCGCGACCGGTGGCAAGGAGTGGAGCCCGCCCGAGATTTCGGCAATTATCCTCCAGAAGATGAAACAATCCGCTGAGGACTACCTCGGCCAAAAAGTTGACAAGGCGGTAATTACGGTTCCGGCTTACTTTAACGACGCGCAGCGCCAGGCCACAAAGGATGCTGGCAAGATTGCTGGCCTGGAAGTTATGCGCATTGTTAACGAGCCGACGGCCGCCGCGCTTGCTTATGGTTTGGACAAAAAGAAGGATGAGACTATTGCCGTCTTTGACTTCGGCGGCGGCACGTTTGACATCTCGATCCTGGAGGTAGGCGAAGGTGTTGTCGAGGTGAAGTCGACCAACGGTGACACTCACCTGGGAGGAGACGACATTGACGAGCGACTAATCGAGTGGATCATCGAAGAGTTTAAGCGCGATCAAGGCATCGATCTTTCAAACGACAAGATGGCTTTGCAGCGTTTGAAGGAGGCGGCAGAAAAGGCAAAGATCGAATTGTCGAGCACCATGGAGACGGAGATCAATCTTCCTTTCGTCACGGCTGATCAGTCTGGTCCCAAGCACCTGGCAATGAAGCTCACACGCGCAAAGTTTGAACAGCTAGCTGATCCCATCCTGCGGCGTCTTGCACCGCCGGTGGAGCAGGCACTGAAAGACGCCGGCCTTGATTCAAAGAAGATCGACGAAGTGGTTCTTGTGGGGGGCTCAACCCGCATCCCCAAGGTGCAGCAGATGGTGCGTGACCTGTTTGGGAAAGAACCAAACAAGAGTGTGAACCCGGACGAAGTGGTTGCCATTGGCGCGGCAGTGCAGGCGGGAGTACTTTCAGGAGAGAAGACCGACATTCTGCTGCTTGACGTTACTCCACTTAGTCTGGGTATTGAGACACTGGGGGGCGTTTTCACAAAGTTGATCGAGCGCAACACCACGATCCCGACGAGAAAGTCAGAGATCTTCTCGACTGCTTCAGACAATCAAACCTCCGTCGAAGTCCATGTTTTGCAGGGCGAGCGGCCGCTGGCTAGCGATAATCGCACCCTGGGCAAGTTTCATCTGATTGGCATACCGCCGGCGCCGCGGGGCATGCCGCAGGTTGAGGTAGCGTTTGATATCGATGCGAACGGCATTGTCAATGTATCGGCTAAGGACATGGGTACTGGCCGGGAGCAGAAGATAACGATCACTGCATCCTCTGGTCTCAACAAAGATGAGATCGATAAGATGATGCGTGATGCCGAGTCTCACGCTGCTGACGATGCCAGGAAGCGGGAGGAGATCGAAGCGCGTAATCGTCTGGATGGTCTGACCTACCAGATGGAGAAGACGCTCAACGATAATCGTGAGAAAGTTGGCGCCGTTGCGGCGGACATGGAGTCTGCGATCGCGGAAGCGAAGAAGGCGCTGCAAGAAGGGGGTGTTGAAAAGCTGAACGATGCTTTCAACCAGTTGCAGACTGCATCACACAAGTTGGCCGAAGCGCTCTACCAACAAACAGCAACTGCTGGAACAGAGACGGCCAGCGCTGATCAGGCGGCGGCGGCAGGAGCTTCGCCCTCTGGCAACCCGGGTGAAGATAACGTGATCGACGCGGAATATGTTGACGTCGACGAGAACAAGTGAAGATATTTTAGATTTCCGATTGCCAATTGCCGATTGAAAGGGCGGGAGATCAGAAAATCCTTCCGCCTTTTTTAAATCGGCAAGCGAAGCTGAAATCGAAAATGTGGAGATGGCCAAGCAAGATTACTACGAAATACTGGGGCTGAAGCGAGACGCTAAGCCTGAAGAGATCAAGAAGGCTTACCGCCGGCTGGCGCGAAAGTTTCACCCGGACGTTAACCCGGGTGACAAGGCTGCGGAAGAGCGTTTCAAGGTAATGAGCGAAGCCCATGATGTGCTTTCCGATCCGAAGAAGCGCACTGTCTATGATCGCTTCGGGCAATATTCCGACAATCTTGCCGACGCCGCTGCGCGCGGAGCAGGACCAGGCAGCGGACGCACTGCGCCTGGTTTCGATTTCAGCGGCTTTGATTGGAGCACGACTACCACCTCGGGCGCTGGCAGTGGCACTAGTTTCCGAGACATCTTTGCCGATCTTTTCGGTGGCGGAGCTGCAAAAGAACCCGAGCCACCTCGACCTCAGCCCAGGCGTGGCGCCGATATCGAGATGCCTATGGCGCTTTCGTTTGAAGAAGCCATTAAAGGGTTGACTACCAATATCACTGTAACTCGTTCAGAGCAGTGTTCGCGGTGCAACGGCGCTGGTGACATCGGTGGGCCAGTAATGGTTTGCCCGGCCTGTAAGGGCTCGGGCCAGGTACAAAGGGCTGGCGGACGGCTGCGTTTCTCTCAGGAGTGCCCCGATTGTGGTGGCAGCGGGCGCAGGCGTTCACCATGTTCGTTGTGCAAGGGCAAGGGCACGCTGCCGAAGACCGAAACGGTCAAGGTGCGCATCCCGGCCGGCGTTGAAACAGGTTCGCGAGTGAGGATTCCCGCTAAGGGCGAGGGTGGCAGACTCGGCGCACCTGCAGGCGACTTGCACATCATTACGAACGTCGGTTCGCACAGATACTTTACGCGGAAGGGCGACAACATCTATGTCACTGTTCCCATAACCGTCCCGGAGGCGGCCTTGGGAGCAAAGATTGAAGTACCGACGGTCGAAGGCAAAGCGCAACTGCGTATACCACCGGGCACTCAGTCGGGCCAGAAATTTCGTCTGCGCCAACGCGGCGCGCCTTCTCTGCGTAACCCCGGCGCCAGAGGAGACCAGTTTGTCGAAGTCCAGGTGACGCTGCCAAAAGTGATCTCGGAAGAGACGAAGGAACTCTTGCGGCAGTACTCGAAGATGAACTCCGGGAACCCCCGCGTGGAGATGGGACTGGAATGAACGGGTGAACGGTAAATAGTAAATGGTAAATGGTAAGAGCAAAGCCAAGACTAGTTGAGAGGATCTTACTGTTCACGATTTACGATTCACGATTCACGGTAATATGAAGCGCAAGGCCAAGACATTTACAATCAGCGCGGTTGCGGACCAATACGGCATTCATCCGCAGACGTTGCGACTTTATGAGCGCGAAGGATTATTAAAGCCGTCGCGATCCGAAGGCAACACGCGGCTTTACACTGACGCTGATCTCGAGCGCCTCGAGTTGATCCTTTCCTTAACGCGCGATCTCGGCGTGAATCTCGCTGGTGTAGAAATTATTCTCAACATGCGCGAGAAGATGGATGTCATGCAGCACGAGTTTGAGCGTTTCTTTCAGTATCTGCAGTCACACGCCGAGGAGTTAACCAACTTCGTAGAACCTCCGCCTGAAGGAAGCACAGACGCCCTCGTACCTCTCACTCGCGTTGCCGCCCTGCGTCGTCGCACCGTTTTCCGCTGATCTGAGCTTTAACTCGAGACAGTGCGGCAACCAAAAGTTGGTAGTGGTTTGCGTCTTTGCCGCCGCGCAGGAAAAGGCAATGCCTTTCCGCAGACCATGCTCCAATCATGAGGATGAGTGAAAACTCAGTCCAGTGAAATGAATGGATAACCTTGAACCGCAAAGCAAGCAGCCACTCAGTACAGAACCGAGTAGCCTGTGTGAAAACTCGGGAATAGATAGTGCGTCGGGGTCCACCCATGTAATGCAGCCGAACAGTGCGGAACCGAGGAGCCTTAGCGACCGGGTCCAAGAAACACCATCACAAACTCAAAGGTGTACCACTCGCTTACAGAACCGAGGAGCCTTAGCGACCGGATCTGGTAACGCCATCACAAACTCAAGGGTGTACCACTCGCTAGGGTCCCGGTTCTGTTCAGCGGCTCACGCGACTTGGACCCGGTCCTCCATAGTTGCCTGGTTCATCTTTCATTGCTCGGTGACGTTTCTTCACCCGGTCGCTACCGCTCTCGGTTCTGTAATTGAGTTTTCACACTTTCTCTATATGGCTTTCCCTAATTTTTTCCCCGCGGCTACGCCTCGGCACCCTTAACCAGGCGTAGCCTCCACGATGCAAAAACGCTGGTTGCCGGTACGGCTGGGCCGTACCGCACTGTGCGGCGGCAATGCCGCAAAGCGGGGCAAGCAATTTCTTCTACCAACTTTCGATTGGCGCACTGAACTCGAGAATGACTCTTGTTCCTCGGTCAATGACGTGATAGAGTGCCTGGCATTCGGCGGTAAACTAAGCTTAGCTTCTTCTCACGTTCTTCCTCGCAGACTTTAAATTTTTACTTCGAAGCTAAGCTTAATCTGAAATCGAATTATTGACTGAGAGCCGGATCGTGTGTCATCGAGCATTGACTTTCCGCAACCTCACAGGAGACTCACAAAATGAATAGCCTTACCTCACCACAGCAGATCCTCTTCTGTTTGCAATCTGCGTTCTTGTTCCTGCTCATTACCTTTGGTTCGCTGAACGCGGTCCGAGCGCAGGACTTAGACAACGTCACCATCGGCGGGCGAGTGATGGACCCGAATGGGGCCGTTATCCCCGGTGCTACAGTCCGAGCGGTGCTGGTTAAGACCAGTGCGAGCCGCACAACTGTGACTGATGCGGAAGGGCATTATCGGATCATCCAACTCGAGCCTGGTGTCTACACTGTGCGCGCCTCGTTTGCAGGATTTGCTCCGCAAGAGAAGCAGAATCTGATGTTTGGCGCCGGGCAAACAGCGCAGCTCGACATCTCTCTCTCTCCCCAGGGCGTAATTGTCGATCCTGTTCTGGTTACCGCAACCGATGCTCCACAAGTCGACACGGCGCGCACCGTGGTGGGAGGAACTGTCACCAGGCAGGAAGTCGAATCGCTGCCTGTCGTCACGCGTTCGCCTCTCGACCTGATCTTCGCCCTGCCAGGGGTTACGGAGGAACCACTCTCCACGCGCGACCTCGCAGAGGACCGCAACCAGAGTGCGAACAGCACTCCGGAAGAAGCCGGGACATTCTCGCTTTCAGGCGGTCCCGCATTTTCCAACAACATCACCATCGACGGCTTGGATAACAACGACGACCGCGCGGCACGAGAACGTTTTCAGCCTTCAATAGAAGCCGTAGAAGAAGTTCAGGTCATTACAAATCAGTTCTCGGCGGAGTATGGACGGGCATCCGGTGGTCGTATCAACATCAGAACGCGCGGCGGTGGCCAAGAGTTTCGCGGGCGAGGATTCTATTTCTTCAGAGATGAATCGCTAAACGCCAACACATTCAGAAACAACTCACTCGGCCTTGAGAGACTGCCACTGCAAGAGCACAATCCCGGTTTTACATTCAGTGGGCCGGTTATCTTCCCCGGGCGCACGAACCCTAAGCGAACGTTTTTCTTCATTTCCTACGAGTTCGATAAACTCCTGGATAGCGCCTT
>JBGPNE010000048.1:0-10007 GCA_041487335.1 Pyrinomonadaceae bacterium | reverse complement strand
CTTTACCCGCGTTCTGCACTATCTGGCGGAGAGGCTCGTCCAGCGCACGGCGCACAATGTTAACGCCAATCTGCTCGTCGGGATCACCTTGACCATCTTTATTGGTCAGGAAAGTCTCAAGAGCCTTGGCCGCACGAACTAAAGCGACGCCCCCACCGGCGACGATGCCCTCCGCGACGGCCGCACGTGTCGCATGCATTGCATCCTCAACGCGTGCTTTCTTTTCCTTCATCTCGGTTTCGGTAGCTGCACCCACCTTGATCACCGCCACACCACCAACCAGTTTCGCGAGACGCTCTTGCAACTTCTCGCGATCGTAGTCGGAGCTGGTGTCATCGATCTGAGCACGCAGTGTTTTCACGCGGCCCTGAATGTCGGTATCCTTGCCAGCGCCATCCACGATGGTCGTATTATCCTTATCGATTGTAATCTTCTTGGCGCGGCCAAGATCTTCGAGCTTTACGTTTTCAAGCTTTATACCGAGATCCTCACTGATCACCTTGCCACCCGTCATGATGGCAATATCTTCGAGCATGGCCTTCCGGCGATCACCGAAACCAGGCGCTTTGACCGCTGCAATGTTTAGCGTGCCACGGAGTTTGTTGACCACGAGCGTTGCGAGGGCCTCGCCTTCAACGTCTTCAGCAATGATCAGCATGGGCTTGCCCATCTTGGCAACCTGTTCCAGCAGCGGAAGCAGATCTTTCATCGAGCTGACCTTCTTCTCGTGGATTAGAATGACCGGATTCTCCAAAACCGCTTCCATGCGCTCTGGATCAGTTACGAAGTATGGGCTTAGATAGCCACGGTCAAACTGCATACCATCTACCACTTCCAGCGTGGTATCCATCGTCTTTGACTCTTCGACGGTGATAACGCCGTCTTTGCCAACCTTGTCCATTGCACTCGCGATGATCTTGCCAATAGTCGCGTCGCCGTTGGCTGAAATAGTACCGACCTGAGCGATCATGTCGCCTTTAACGGGTTTCGAGAGACGCTTAATCTCCTCCACAGCGCGCTCGACTGCCTTGTCAATGCCGCGCTTCAGAGCCATCGGGTTGGCGCCGGCAGCAACCGTCTTAACGCCTTCGCGGAAAATTGCCTGCGCGAGCACTGTCGCGGTTGTTGTGCCATCGCCCGCTACATCGGAAGTTTTGGAGGCGACTTCACGAACCATCTGGGCACCCATATTTTCCAGGGCATCCTTCAGTTCGATCTCTTTCGCAACCGTAACTCCGTCCTTGGTAATAGTTGGTGAGCCAAACTTCTTGTCGATTACCACGTTGCGCCCCTTGGGGCCGAGCGTGATCTTCACCGCTTCGGCGAGCTGATTAATTCCGCGCAAAATCGCCGCGCGCGAATCCTCGCCGTGAATTACTTGCTTTGCCATCTTTTTCTTCTCTCCTGCTGAAATGTGAAATGTGATTCAAAATGAAAAGCGGCTGAGTCTCTTGACTACTTGCCGCCCTTCTTGCCGCCGCTTGCTGCCCCTGCGCGCTCGATAATTCCCAGAATTTCGTCTTCACGCATGATCAGGAGCTCCTCGCCGTCAATCTTGATCTCAGATCCGCTGTACTTGCCGAACAGAACGCGATCTCCTTTCTTAACGTCGAGCGACTGTCTTGTCCCGTCCTCCTTGTACTTGCCTTCTCCGACAGCCACCACTTCGCCTTCCTGGGGTTTTTCCTTCGCGGTGTCGGGAATGATGATCCCCCCCCGGATCTGCTCACCCTCTTCAATTCTCCGCACGATAACGCGGTCATGGAGAGGTCTGATTTTTGTAGCCATTCTCTTAGTTTCTCCTTTCGGTTTCCCTTGTAAGATTAAGTACTGAGTGGATTTAGGAATACTGCCCACGACCCGTGGTTAGCACTCTGTGTGGACGAGTGCTAAGAATAACGCCTCTTTTGGATTGTGTCAACTGAGGAGCACCAAAGCTGGGGAGCACCAAAGCGGGTCTGGAGCGGCAATAATGAGCGAGATCAGCCGGGTTAGCGACCGGCGGTCTTTGCCGTTCTAGTGGCGGTACGTTCCTGCTGCTGATAGGCGCCAACGCGTTTGGAGAGAGTATTGCGGTGAATCCCCAGGACCTTTGCGGTATTTGAAAGATGTTTCTTATGCCGCGACAGCGCCTTCTGGATGTAGAGTTTCTCAAATTCGCTGAGGGCTTCCTCGAGTAGAATCTGGCCGTCCAGCATTTCGTCAACTAAGGCTTCGAGGAGGGCACGCATCTCCACTTCAATCTCTACGACGAGAAAAAAAATAGGCAGACGACCACACTAAAGTCAGAGATCTTTTCCTGTCAAAAGCCTGTAGGCATCGAGGTAGCGGGCCGTGGTTGCCGCAGCAACTTGGGGGGAAATAAACGGAGCGGGCGGCTTCTTGTCCCACTCAAACGTCTCCAGGTAGTCGCGTACGAATTGTTTGTCAAAAGATGGCTGTGATTTTCCAGGGCTATAGCCTTCAGACGGCCAGAAGCGGGACGAATCTGGCGTTAATACTTCATCCACGAGAATGATCTGGCCGTTTTTGTCACGACCAAACTCAAACTTAGTATCCGCGATTATTATTCCGCGACTGCGGGCGTAATCTCGCGCCTCGTTGTAGAGTTGAAGCGAGGTGTCGCGCAGGAATATCGCCGTCATCTCGCCGAGCATGTCGCGAAGTGTGGCTTCGCTGATGTTTTCGTCGTGACCTTCCTCGGCTTTCGTAGCTGGAGTAAAGAGCGGTTCCGCTAATTCCGCGGATTCGAGCAAGCCCTGCTGGAGTTTATGACCACAAACTTCCCCGGTGCGCAGGTAATCTTTCCAACCTGATCCCGCCAGATAGCCCCGCACGACACACTCCACAGGGAAAACTTCAGCGCGGCGCACGAGCATTGAACGCGACCTAAGACTTTCCGACTCTCTCTGAATCACTTCCGGCATCTGGTCTAGTTGCGTACTCACGAAGTGATTCGGGACGACGTGCGCAAGCTTTTCGAACCAGAACTCTGACAGTGCTGTTAGCACTTCACCTTTGCGTGCGATTGGAGTCGGTAGAACACAATCGAAAGCTGAGATGCGATCCGTAGCAACAATCAACAAGTGCTCATCGTCGACTGCGTAAACATCACGCACCTTTCCTCGGCGTACCAACTGGAGTTCAGGAAGTGATGTCTGCGACAGAGTGGTGACACTCATCATCTGCGGCTCGATTCAGGTAAGATCGAAAAGTTTTGTATAAGAGGCGAGCCGGATCTTGCTCGCGCGCTGAAGCTTTGTCAAGCAAGGTAGAGATTTAACTTTGACGACCCAAACGCAATGGCCGAATCTGCCTCTCTTCCACTTTTGATTCCATATTATTCTCTACTTTTCCACCGGCGGTTTTCCGTGCAACAATACCGGCAATCTTCAGAACGCGGGTTCAGTCAGTTCTATGTCTCTTTGCAATAGTGCCGTGCGAACTGCAGATCGATGATTCAAGTCAACTTCTTTCCAATGGAGAATCCGATGTTACGTAAACAGCTTTTGCCTATTCACTTAAATGCCTCCGCACTCTTATTGGCCCTGATCCTGATTTTGTCGCCCGTTTCGCTTGGACGACCAGCGCCTGACTTTACGCAAACACCTCATACGCAGCGTGCCTCGCCTCCGTTTCCGCCGACACAATACGTTCCCGACCACGATTTCGACACGCGGCACATCGCGCTTGATCTGCGCTTCGATTGGGAACTCGAGCAACTGATAGGGTCTGAGACAATTGTTTTCGCTCCGCTAATTACCAATCTGCGCAGAATTGAACTCGATGCGGCAAACATGACTTTCCTATCGGTCAAGCTATCTTCAGGAACGCCGCTAAAATACGAAGCCGATGTAGCGAACCAGAAGCTGAAGATCGCTCTTGATCGGGAGTATCAGCCATCTGATGAGTTAATGTTAGTAATTGATTACCACACGAACGGGTCAAAAAATAAGCTTCCCGGCCTGGTTGGAACCGCGCTTCGATTTATCAAGCCCTCTGCTGACGACCCGACAAGACCAAAACAGATCTGGTCGCAGGGAGAGAGCGAATACAACCACTATTGGTTTCCTTGTTATGACCATCCAAACGACTTCTTCACGTCAGAATTGACCGCAACAGTACAGAGGCCTCTTTCAGTAATTTCAAACGGAAAACTGATCGAGACGAAAGAGAACACCGATGGTACTCGCACGTTTCATTGGAAGATTGAGCAACCGCACGCTAGTTATCTCAGCTCAATTATTGTTGGTGAATACACGCCAATTGTTTCCGATTACGCGGGAATTCCGGTCATCACAAATGTCTATCCGAACGAAGTTGCCGCAGGCGAGGCCACAGCGGCACGTTTAGCTGAGATGGTGAAATTCTTCTCGGAGAAAACGGGTTTAAAGTATCCGTATGCGAAGTATGCTCAGACAGTGGTTCGCGATTTTGGTGGCGGCATGGAGAACATCAGTGCGACAACTCAGACAGATAACATGATTCACGACGCGCGCACTGAACTCGACCAGACAAGCGATGGGCTTCAGTCGCACGAACTTGCTCACCAGTGGTTTGGCGACTATCTAACGTGCCGCACGTGGGCGGATATCTGGCTGAACGAAAGTTTTGCCACCTATTTCCAGGCGATGTGGGATGAATACAAACTCGGACATGATGATTTTCTTTACGCAGACGTGAAGGCCAATCAGGACGCTTATTTCAATGCATGGAACCAGGGTAACCGGCATCCGATTGTGACGAAGAACTATGCGAATCCCGATGCGGTGTTTGATACCTATGCCTACCCGCGCGGAGGTGCGGTGTTACACATGCTGCGCAAGAATCTAGGTGAGGAGAACTGGTGGCGCGCGATCAACTACTACCTTCGGAAATACGCGCATCAGCCGGTTCAGACGGAGCAATTCCGAATTGCAATCGAGGAAGCTACTGGGCAGTCGATGGACTGGTTCTTTGATGAATGGATCTACAAGATGGGCCATCCGGTTTTCCGAGTGACTCAAAACTATGATCCATCGGCAAAGACCTTGAAATTAACAGTGGAGCAAAAACAGAAAACAGATCCTGACTCACAGTTTCCACAGGTCGCTCTCTTTCAAACGCCAGTAGAGATAGAGATCGCTACCACTTCGGAAACGCGAATTGAGCGCGTGCAGATTGAGCCTAAGAAAGAGCAAACGTTCACGTTCAAGGTTGATTCGAAGCCTGTAATCGTAAACTTCGACTACAGTGGCACACTCATAAAGGAGATCGAGTTCAAAAAAGCAACGGAAGATCTGGTTTACCAGCTTTCACATGACCAGGATGTGTTGGGACGGATGTGGGCTTTGAACCAGCTTACCGGACGTATCAACAGCGAAGCGACATCCGAAGCGGAGAAGCAACCGATCGCGTCGGCGGTCGCAGTTGCCCTAACAAGTGACAAGTTCTGGGGAATGCGCTTGGAAGGCGCTGCCGCGCTATCGGGCTTTAAAGGTGATAGCGCACGCAACGCCTTGCTTGCTGCGATTCAAGATCCGAACGCCAGAGTTCGTGCCCGAGCGATCGCGTCCCTGGCAAGTTCGAAAGACGCTTCGCTTTCGAGTCTCTACCAGCGATTATTAAATGATCAGAGTTACGGCGTAATCAGAGCGGCGGCATTGGCTCTAGGACAGACCAAACCCCCGGCGGCCTACGATGGCCTGGTAAAATTGCTCGATTCGCCCTCGTGGCATGACACCATCAAGGCCTCGGCTTTGGGGGGTCTCCGGGCGCTAGCGGATAAGCGGGCATTGGACATTGGGTTTCGCTACGCCGGAAAAGGCAACTACCCTCAGGTGAGAGCGGCTGCCTTACAACTCCTTGGCAGTATTGGCAAGGAGGATCCACGGGTTTTCCCAGCGATTGTCGAGACAGTTGGCCAGGCGGTTGAGAAAGGAGATTTCGGCCTAGCCGCGGCTGCCGCGGACGCTCTGGTTGCGCTGGGCGATCCTCGTGGCCTTGCGGTTTTCGCAGAAATCGCGAAACAGGACGGAAACCCACCGCAGCTTAAAAACCTAATTAATCAGTTTCAAGAGCGGCTGCGGAAGATTACGGAAGGGGCTGCAAAACCCGCCGTTCAGCAGCCATAGGGTTGCTACCCGACGCCTGGGTTGCATAGTCCAGTCTTCCTACGTGGTTTAGAGGCGAAAACCGGACTGCCACGGAAGCGTCAGAGGGCGGTTGCGAATACTTTTCGGAGGCCATTAGAATGTGTCAGTGCCATTGTGCATAGCTTATTTGCGATCTGTCCGACGGCCCTTTCTGTGCATCTGGTGTCTTTTTCCTTGAGCCCGCTAAAACTTAGGGCTTGAGTTTCCATGGTTTGTCCTGTACTATTCCTTTGCCCGAGTTGCGCCACACCCCAGTGGCGCGTACCCTCTGAGCCTCCTGCTTGTCAGCTCCAGATGAGTCACTCTCATGGCAACAGTAGCTACTGACAGACAGAAAACAGCCAAGGACAACTATCCAGTAGTCAACTCAAGCGAGCGTAAGATCTCACTGCTTGTTGTCGAAGACGATGAAAATATTTCGACTGCCATCCGCGAATATTTTTCTCGCGCAGGGTATAACGTGAAGACCGTCGAAGATGGCTTAACAGGCGTGAAGGCAGCGCTGGACGATCCTCCGGACGCGGTTGTACTCGACCTCATGCTGCCAAAAATGGACGGTTTGGCTGTTTGCAGGGAGCTTAGGGAGAAGGTGAATTACCTGCCTATCCTGATGCTCACGGCAAAGGACGATGTAGTTGACAAAGTGCTTGGCCTGGAAATGGGGGCGGATGATTACATCACCAAACCCTTCAGCCTGCGCGAGCTTGAGGCCCGGATCAAGTCCGTATTGCGGCGCACGAGAACCGCATCAGGACTCGACGGGACCAGGGATGAAGCGCCTGTCGTTCGTGGCAGGCTACGTATTGATCCGGCTAAACGTGAAGTAACCATTGGAGAGCGTCAGGTAGAATTGACTCCCAAAGAGTTTGACCTCCTCCGACTCTTCGCATCAAACCCGGGAAGAGTTTTTCCCCGCAAATACCTGCTTGAAAAGATCTGGGACTACTCCTATGAAGGCTACGACCGCACAATTGATTCACACATTAATCGACTGCGAGCCAAAATCGAGGGGAACCCGGAGAATCCTCAAATGGTCTTGACCGTTTGGGGAATTGGTTACAAGTTCAGCGACGAGCAGTAGCCTTCGTCGTTTCCTGCGGCCAAAGCAGCCTTCGATTGACAAACCTGTAATTCACTCCTTTTGCGGTCGGACCTTTGCCCGGCCGGGCCGATTTGACGGCCAAATCTCCACGCCATGAAGAACCCTTTGTCTCTGAGACCGCACGTCCAGTTTAGTTTTGCTCGAAAGCCCGGCTCGCGGGTGATTAGAGGGAGGCTAACTGCAGCTTTGCTGTTTGCGGTTACTGGACTTGCTCCGCTGCTAGTTTCGCAGGCCCAGAAAACAAACAAACCGATTAGTGTTTCAGATGTGTCTACACACGCGTCTTCAAATGGCACTCTGGTTACAGTAGTGGGCGACGGTCCACTCAACCAGGCCGAGACGTGGCAGGATAGCGAAGGCTATCATGTGATGGTGCCAAACGCCGGCGCACCGGGTTCGATCAAGACCGCCCCAGGCGTAAGAGTACATCGCGTTGGGAAAGCCCTTGAAATTCTCGTGCGAACGAAGCCAGGGGCAAGCGTCACCGTACAGCCCTTGGGGAACCATCTGAATCTCGCCGTCAGTGGCAGTTTGGAGCCAGGTACAGCCTATTCCGAATCCAGCACCGACAAGAGCTCAACTGATGAGGCAATGCTTTCCGAGGAACAGCGGCGTAGTGAGAAACGTGAAGCCGCCGAGGTTAATACAAAAGACCTGAAACCTGCCGCGGCGGACCTCTCGTCATCCAAGACCACGCAGGCTGCTGAAAACGTCGCTTTGAATCAACCAGCAATTCCGCAAGCAGAATCCGTTACCTCGCCACAGGTAACGACTCCGTCTGATGAGGATGGTATCCTTTCTTCGATCTTGACTGATAGAGGTATGCTGGTGATTACTTCTGTTGGCTTACTTGCATTGCTGGGTGCGCGGAAGATTCGCTCCCGCCGGGCTGGTGTCAGGGGAACAATGCGAGTAGTGTTAGATGGGGAAATGCCGAGGGACGAATGGCCCGACGAACCAGGCGCTCCGAGTCAAAGCTGGCAAAGTGGGGAGCCCAGTATGAGTTTAGTTAAGGTCAATGGATCTCTTCCGGCAAACGCCTCATCTAGAGAGCGCAAATCCGCGGTTCATGTGCCGGTCACAACTCCCGCCTCGCTTTATGGTGCCTATCGAATCGATCAAGAAGTTGGCAAACTTATTTTGGGTCAGGCTCACCGCATGGATGTGCTTTCTTCTCGCGCACCTGACGATCGACGGGCAATTGAGACCTCGCTGATTAAGGTGATTGCTTCGCCTGATTCTGAAGAGAGCCACCGTCGCAGAGCGCGCGAGGCTCTGGAGGAATACGGATTCGTAGCACGCCAATGTGCCTCGTTGCTTTTGTCCACTGACGCATTTGAACGGACATCAGCAGCACGCTCTCTTGGTGAGATCAAATCACCTGCTGCACTGCCTTTCCTGCTCGAGGGGCTTTACGACCATGAATCGATTGTTCGCAATCAGGCAGTGGTTAGTGTTGGCGAGCTGAAACTTCCGATGGCGATCGGCGCCTTGCTGGATATGGCGCGAAGACATCCAGACGTACCGAGCACACTCTTGAGCCGTTCCCTGAGCGCTTGCTCTGTCGAAGGGTTGGATTTCTTCGATACGATGACTCCGGAACCGCCTTTGTTTACGTTAGGTCAGAGCGACACTCTCGTTCCTGAGATTACTCACCTCGAACCTGCTTCGTCCGTTGAGGATCTACCTGAACGCTCGGACGACGAAGGCTTCGCAGAAGCCATTTCGAAGCTTCAGAGTAGGAATCCTGAAGAGCGTTCGGAAGCAGTGAAAAGGCTTGCGCAGTATCAGATTCAGAGTTCAGTCGCGGCCTTGTCGTCAGTTGCTCGACTCGATTCCGAAGCGAACATTCGCGCTCTCGCAGTATCCAGCCTTTCTTCAATCAATCACGAGTCGGTCTTCCCGGCCGTATTAATTGGCATGGCCGACGAATCGCGCGAAGTCAGGGCAGCCGCTGCGCGCTCACTAAGCCGTTTGAGTTTCGATCGCGCTGATGCATACGTCCGCGTCATGGAGACCGCCGACGAGAAGATGTTGCGTGACGTGGCCCATGCATGCATACAGGCTGGAATCGTCTCACAGAATATCGATCGACTTGCGAGCAGCGATCGCCGCCAGGCTTATGAAGCTTTCTCGCTTATTTGCTTGCTTGCCAAAGCTAAGATGACCGAACCGATTTTGGAGGCGATCTACAATCATGCGAACATGGATGTCCGAGGGACCGCCGTCCATCTCCTGGTTTTAACGGGTCAGCCGGAGGTATTAGAGCAGTTACGCCAACTAACTATGAAGGACGGAATTGCCGAAGAGGTACGAACGGCGCTGCTCGAAGCCATGTACAAGCTGGATCAGGCCAAGCTTAAACCCGACGAGACTCCAAAAGCGGTTCGGTTCAACAATGAACCAACCGCCGAAACACAAGGTGAAGAAAAGGGCAAAGCCGATGGCGAACCGCAGTTTGAAAGAGCGTTCGAACCAGACTTTGCAACAGAGTTTGAACGAGTATTCGAACCGGGGTCTGAAAGAAAAGTTGAAAAACACGTGAACGAAGTCGAATAGTGATTCTATTGACTGCCGGCATCCGGAATCGCAAAATGTCGGCAGCAGTATCTTCTCATTGTGGCAATGAGTAACAGTTTGATCGAGTTGATTAATTCAGGAAAGAGATGGCTCTTGGGCGTCATTGGCTTGGCGTTCGTGCTTTTGATCTGGTTTGCTCTAACAGCAGGCGCTGCTCAGTTAGGGAACCAGAAGCAAATCAAATCACTCCG
>JBGPNE010000047.1:0-10171 GCA_041487335.1 Pyrinomonadaceae bacterium | reverse complement strand
GTTTGCTGGCTGAACCTTTGAAGTGGGGAGGATCTTCAGATTTTGTCGCCTTTGCACGAGCCACGGCCTTGATCAAGGTGCCTGAAGGCGTGAAGATGATTGAATCTAATGCTCGGGTTAAGATAGTACGTTTGCCAGAAAACATCTGAGCTTTTATCCGGAATCCGTAATTGTGGTTAGAATTGACTCTGGAACTGGCAGCTTGAAAGAACTGACTCACATCGACGAAGAAGGCCGCGTCCGCATGGTCGATACGAGCGCGAAAGCGATCACCGCGCGACGAGCTGTCGCATCCGCGCGCGTCTTGATATCGGCAGAAACAATTGTCGCCGTGCGGGAGCACAGAACGCCAAAAGGGGATCCCCTGGAAGCCGCGCGACTGGCCGGCATTATGGCAGCGAAGCGAACCGCTGACCTGATTCCGCTCTGCCATCCGCTTCCTTTGACCCACATCGACATCCAGGCCAGGCTGGAAGACACTTGTATCTATCTTGAATCAGAAGTTTCCACGAATGCGCAAACTGGCGTTGAGATGGAGGCGCTCACCGCAGTTTCCGTAGCCGCGCTTACTATCTATGACATGTGCAAAGCGCTGGACAAAGGCATAATAATCACAGACGTTAGGCTGGAGAGTAAAACCGGAGGAAAGTCAGGCGACTATAAACGAAAAAGCTGAGTCTCCCGCAAGAGTATGGAACATCGTCAATTTGTTTGACGTTTATCCCACTGACCATTCGGAGTGATTTTTTAATCAGGCCGTTCGCCGCCAAAACTTCTCGAAAGAGACTTACACCAAGAACTGCTTTAGCGGAGATTTGAAAAATGAAACTAAGTATTTCCCGAAATGCCCGCCCACAAGCGATGACGCTGCTGGCTGCTGCCGCAATCTCGATTGTGCTGTGGTTCATTCCTTTCGCCGAAGTTCTCACCTACCCCTTCCGTATTTTCGTGACCTTCATTCATGAGGGCGGGCATGCGATCGCAGCGGTGCTTACGGGAAATTCCGTTGAGAGTTTGAGCATTGCCATGAATGCCAGCGGTGAGACCTACACCACGAAGGGTGGGCTCTTATCTCAGGTCTTCGTTGCCAGTGCCGGATACGTCGGCTCGATGGCCTATGGCGCTCTGCTTCTAATCTTAATTCGAAAGGCAATCGCCGCTCGCGTGGTGCTGCTCGGGTCGGCAGGGTTGATAGTTGCGTTGACGCTAATCTACGGACTTTTCAAACCGATCGTGTCGTGGGGGCCTCTCTCAGGTATTCCGTTTACTTTGCTGGCAGGTACGTTTCTCTCGCTCGGCTTAGTCGCCGTCGCAAAGTTTGCCAGTCCGCGTGTGGCTACTTTCTTCGTCAGCTTCCTCGCGGTCCAGTGCGTCTTGAATGCACTGCTCGATCTGAAGACAGTCTTCTTTCTTTCTTCGCCATTCGCGCCGGGTGTTCCAACCGACGCTCTGAACATGGCCAAGGCTACTGGCATTCCGGCGATCCTTTGGTCCATTGTTTGGATTGCGATCGCCTTCGCGATTCTCTGCTTTGCCATGCGGCTCTATGTTGTCAGCCGCGACGCAACGGTTCAACCCGATCTTCCATTCGAAGACTCGCCGACAGCGTAACAAAGCGGTTGAGGTTAAGTTGCCTTGCTGAAGAAGTCTATCCAGCATTCTAGAAGCTAACCCGAAAACCCAGTTGCGCCGCACGGGGTATACCAACAGTTGTTCCAGGTCCGAAATCTCCAAGCGCCCCGGCCGGGACTCTCAAATCCCGTAGGCTGCTACTGGCCTAGCCAAATCGAGCAGGTCACTATCAGCAATGGTCTCAATATCCCTAAGCTCATCATTCCCTCCCGGAAAAAGTTAAGGGCAGGAGGAACATCTTAGTGACCCAGGGGATCACAGTTATCGGGTTCGTCGGTCAGGCACGATACCCGCCACAGTGACTACCCTGGCGCCGAGAACCGGGCTTCATTCTGGTCAGTGATCGTTCCGCGAACGACTCCGGCTTTCGATTGAGCGGTTCAAGCTGTGCGGAGAGGCTATCCCGCAACCTGAACTACTACCGGACCTCGTACTTACTGTCTGGTTACCAACGATTTTTAGGCTTGATACAGGCGGTTTAGGATCAGTCTGTGGGATTACTGTCGCTCAACTGAGGATTGACACTGCGCGCTCGATGACTAAGTGGACAGTCGCCAGCACGTAAGGATCGGTCGCGGTGATTGCAATCAGGAAGAACAAAGAACCGAGGAACACCCACATGAAAGCCTTGGGAATCACTCGAGCGCGGCGGTCGGACCTTTGATCTTTGGCGGCAAGCTGTATCAACCGGCGCACGCGAGTCCTGACTGCGCCTATCCCGTCGCCAACCAGAGATGCTCCTGCAGGCATAATTGGCATGGCCCCAGCCGGAATAATCCGAGCGATCTTGACCAGCGCCGAAGCGAGATCCAAAGCAACTGCGTGACCTCGTCGCGCGGCATGTTCGTCTGCCGCCTCTTCGGCTGCTTCGGCCCAAGCACTATCCAGGGACCTTCCGCAAGGAATGATTAGAAGGGCGTCCCGGCAAATACGCAGGAGCCCGCGCTTCATATTATCCTGAGCCAAGACGTGGCCAGTCTCGTGCTCCACGGCAGCCGAAATCTCCTCGGATGTCAGCGATTCAAAGATCTGCCGGCCGGCAAACAGCCTGGGACGCAAGATGCCGACTATAGCAATCACTGGAAATTGATGCTCAATGCGATAAGCTGGAATGCAGAGATTCGGAACTGATATTGGCTCTCCATGCGCGAGCCAATCAGCAGTGAGCCGCGCAGTGGCGCACCACGCACCGATGCCGCGAATGATCGAGAGTCCGATTCCCACGGCTGAGGCAAAAGCGATAAGTGCAAGCTTGAGACTTACGTTCTCGGTTGTCGCGCGCGGCTCGTAGAGTAGATAAGCCGGTACGAGCAGAAGCACGACGCAGGCGATACCCAATGCAGCAGGCAGTATCCGCAGCAAAAAGAGAATTCTTGCGCGGGCTGCGGCCGGCCAACGACGGGTAAACCGCTGAGCAATTCTCCACAGAGCCGCTGTGCAAAGCGAAGCCAGACTATTAAAAGTCAGCAATGCCGCAAGCAAAATCGAGATACCCAGCGGTATGAACATCTTTAATTCTCGAGTTGGAGTTCCCGTCGTTTCTCTTTGATCAGCCGGTCAAGCTCATCTAGCAGCTCTCGATCCCGATCGCTGACCGCATCGACAATACAGGCAAGCACGGGCTCTACACTGTCCGCCCCGAGCCCCAGCAACCCATCGATCACATCTTCCCTGATTCCCTGCTCCAGCTCTTCGCGCGAAACCAAAGGCCGATACAGAAACGCGCGGCCATCTTTACGGCGGCCAAGCAAGCGTTTCCTATACAGCCGATCGAGCGTCGTCATTAGTGTGGTGTAGGCAACTCTTTCATCAAATGCAGTGAAAACATCGCGCACGCTTATCTCACGGCGGCGCCAGGTCTCTTCCAGAACCTGTCGCTCGAGCCTGCCCAAAGCGACGGAGGCCACCTCGCGAGGTCTTCTGAATCCACGTAAAAGAAATCTCGGTGTCTTCATCAGTGTGTCAAGACTCATTTCACAAATCCAGTATTTCACTAATAAGAAATCTAGCGAAGCCTTCTTGAACCCAGAGTAGGGTCTTCCCGAATTGTAACGCCTTCAGCGTCTTGCCGGGGCGCGTCACTTTCTCTGAGGGATGTTGCCTGATGTATTCGTCGGCTAAGTGGTACGGATGAAGAGAATAATTGGACCACTTCGAGCCGTATGTTGGAGTCAAGTTTCTCGCGTAGATACTCCACGGCCATCTCTCGCGGAAAGGTTCTTTCCTGAGTTGTTCGACTGTCACGAAGGAAGGGGAGGCTGCCTCGGTAACACAGACCAGCCTTGGACCTTCCATATGGCGCATTCTGATGAGATGCACAAGAAGAATATCTCCTTCTTGGACTGGGGGTGGGTTCCTGCTCTTAGCAAAAGTAATCTCGAGCCTGGGGTCGGCCCAGTACTGAGTGCCTTCCCGAAGGCTCTCGTGTTCATCATCTAAGATTCCCCACTGCTTAATCCAAAACTGTCGCTTGCTAGTATCGCGCAAGAGCGCATTCAAGCTGTCATTATCCATCGCTGCCGCAGTCTATCAAAATCAGTGTGGGTCTGTCAGGTATCTCGGTCGGTCTTTTGAGCGATAGCAACACACAAATAGGATTCTACCCTCCCATTGGGTACTGATGCAGTTTGGCTGCGGACTCCGCTGCCGTCGTGACAAACTGCACCAGTGCCCAAACGATTGCGCATTTCGCGTCTGCAAAGAATCGAGGTATCATTTGAGGTTTGCGACGAGGCTTGAATTCTGTCCGTGTGGCCTGGGCAATTTTGCGAGATGTCTGAAGAAGCCATTGAAGTCCGCGGGGCTCGGGTCAATAACCTCAAAAACATCTCCTTCTCGATCCCTATCAACCAGATGACGGTCGTGACGGGAGTGAGCGGCTCAGGCAAGTCGTCGCTTGCATTCGACACAATCTACGCGGAGGGCCAGCGTCGGTACGTCGAGTCTCTCTCGGCTTACGCGCGCCAGTTTCTCGAGCGGATGGACAAGCCGGATGTTGACGAGGTTCGAGGCATCGCACCGGCCATTGCGATACGTCAGAAAAACTCCACTAGAAATCCGCGTTCAACTGTAGGCACGCAAACTGAAATCTACGATTACCTGCGTCTGCTCTACGCGCGGGTGGGCACAACCTTCTGCCGCGTCTGTGGTCGGAAGGTGTATCGCGACTCGCCTGAGTCAGTTGCAGATGAGATTTTGAGAACGCTCGCCGAGGGAACGCGATTCTATGTCCTATTTCCCGCCGTGGCCGGCCTTAGCGAGACGCGGAGAAACGGACCAACCGAGACGGGGAGCAACGGGGAAACGGGGACAGGGAGAAAGAAATCAGCTTCCCCGCGTCACCGCGTCACCGCGTCACCGCGTCAGCTCATCACGGCTCACATCATGAGCTTGATGCAGCGCGGGTTTACTCGATTATTTTTTGAGGGACAGACAATTGAACTTCATTCACCTGACGATTACATACGGACTGATTTCGACAATGTCTTCGTGATGATTGATCGACTCGTCGCCCAGCCCGACGTGCGTCAGCGGCTCGTTGATTCCCTGGAGATTTGCTTCCAGGAAGGACAGGGTACAGCCGTAATTGAAACTGCTGAAGCTGAACCAAAACGTCTAAAGTTTTCCGATAGATTTGAGTGCAAGTATGACGGCACCGTTTACGCTCAACCCGAGCCGCGCCTGTTCAGCTTTAACAATCCGTATGGCGCATGCCCGACCTGCCAGGGCTTTGGCAATACGATCGGACTGGATCTCGATCTCGTAATCCCGAATCCCGGCCTGACTCTTAAAGAGGGCGCGATCGAGCCGTGGACCAAGCCGCAGCACGAATGGGCCATGGATGAACTGCGCCAGTTCTGCAAGTCGGAAAAGATTTCAATGAACGTGCCGTTCACTCAACTCTCGCGCGCCGAGCAGCGGGCGATTGTTGAAGGGACAGGAGACTGGAGTGGCGTTCGGGGCTTCTTCGACTGGCTTGAGACGAAGAAATACAAGCTTCACGTCCGCGTTTTTCTCTCGAAATATCGCGGTTACACCTTGTGCCCCGATTGTGGCGGTGGGCGGCTGCGCCAGGAAGCACGCGATGTGAAAGTTGGCGGGAGCACATTCCCCGAAGTCTGTTCTCTGTCTATCAAGCAAGCCGCAGCATTTTTCGATTCACTCGAGCTTTCCAGCGAGCAGGGTGCGATTGCTGAAAGAGTTTTGTTTGAAATTCGGCGTCGCTTGCGCTTTCTTGTCGACGTCGGTCTTGATTATCTGACGCTCGATCGTCTGGCTTCGACCCTCTCCGGTGGTGAAGCCCAGCGCATACAGCTTGCCACAAATCTCGGCTCCTCACTCGTAGGCGCCCTCTACGTTCTTGATGAGCCTTCGATTGGCTTGCATCCACGCGATAACGAAAGGCTGATTCGTCTCCTCCATAATCTGCGTGACATCGGAAACACCGTGCTGGTCGTGGAACACGACGCAGAGATGATGCATGCCGCAGACCACATTCTGGACATTGGGCCTTCAGCGGGCGAACTTGGCGGCCGAGTCATTTACGAAGGCGACTTCGAGGGTCTGCTGAAGAGCGAAGGGTCGCTGACCGCACGCTATCTTCGTGGTGAGAGCGAAATCAAAGAACCAAAGCAACGCCGATTGTTTCAGAAACGGCGCCTGACATTGCGTGGAGCAACTGAGCACAATCTGAAGTCGATCGATGTAGAGTTGCCTCTGGACATGCTCGTCTGCATCACGGGCGTGAGTGGTTCTGGAAAATCCACCCTGATTCACGATTGCATCTACGCCGGATTCAAGAAACAAAGAGGTGACTGGCAAGGACAGGTGGGAGCGTTTCACAAATTGGAAGGCGGGCAACTGATCGATGATGTAATTTTGGTTGACCAGTCTCCAATCGGACGCACGCCGCGTTCGAATCCGGTTACCTACATAAAAGTCTACGACGCCATACGTGAGGTGTTTGCGGCAACGCGCGAAGCCCAGGCGCACGGCCTTGATCCGTCGCACTTCTCTTTCAATTTGCCCGGCGGTCGCTGCGAAGTTTGCCAGGGCGATGGCAGTGTTACGGTGGAAATGCAGTTTCTTGCTGACGTCGAACTTGTGTGTGAAGAGTGCACAGGAACGCGCTTCAAGCAGCAGATTCTTGATGTGCGTTATCGCGGGAAGAATGTGCACGAAGTTTTGAACATGACGGTGCGCGAGGCGATAGCATTTTTTCGTGAGGTGCAAAAGATTACCCATCGTCTGCGCGTGCTCGACGAGGTTGGGCTGGGATATTTGCGACTTGGCCAGTCAGCGACCACGCTCTCGGGAGGCGAAGCGCAGCGGATTAAGCTCGCTGCACAGCTTTCAAAGCGGACCGCCGCGAAGACCTTATATATCTTTGATGAACCAACCACCGGGTTACACTTCGATGACATCAATAAACTGCTGTCAGCCTTTCGCGCGTTGATTGACGCGGGTGGCTCATTGCTGGTGATCGAACATAACCTTGACGTTGTCAAGACCGCTGACTACGTAATTGACCTGGGTCCAGAAGGCGGTGATGCTGGCGGATACGTCGTCGCCACCGGCGCGCCGGAAGAGATTATGCGCGTTCCGGAGTCTCACACCGGCCGATATCTGCGCGAGTATCTTGCCAGATCAAACGGGCATCCAGTCTGAAGCGCAGGCAGCAAGCCCCTTTGCTGGATTTGGCGGGGTCCCCAGCGCGGCAGCCGCGCTGGGGTGCTGTTGAGTTTACGATCAGGCGGGGTCAAGTTAATGCACAACCCCAAGGCGACAACTAGCAACATTCCTGAGAACAATTCACACAAGCATATCCCTCTCAAGCGCCGTCTTGCTTAAGTCTTACTCGTCTATCTCGCCTTCGTTCTGATGCTTCTTGCCGTCGAGACGGGCACACGCCTGACAATGCCGCACGTCTCAAGTCTTGACTTGTTCGTCGGCACTCCGCAACAGAAGGCCCAGGTTGCCAATCCGCAGCAGGCCGGCATCTTTGAAGGCGACCCTCTTCTCCTTTGGCGGCTCAAACCGAATCTCGATCACGCGGTCTGGGACTTCACCATACTCTCGACAAACGCCCAAAGCTTTCGTTCCGATTACCCGATCAGGGCAAAGCCCCCGGGAACAGTTCGCATCATTTGTCTAGGTGATTCGGTGACGTTCGGCTATCGCGTGCCCGTCATCTGGCCTGACAAGCCGAGGGACTATGACCCGGAATGGCTCCCCTATCCGATGCTGCTCGAGAAGCTGTTGCGCGCGGCCAATCCTGATCGAAAGATTGAGGTGATCGCGATGGCGGCGCCCGGCTATACCAGCCATCAGGGCCTCGCCTGGTTGCGGCGTGATATTGAAAAATTGCAGCCAGATCTCTTGACCGCGAGTTTCGGCTGGAATGACGTCAGCTTCAGTGACGTGCCCGACCGCGAAGCCATTAGGACCAACTGGTATGCTGTTGCGGTTCGTTGGTTAATAGATCACAGCCAGGCCTTTGCGCATGCAACCAGGCGGCTGCGCTCGAAGAAGCAATCCGGTCAGCCGGCGGCGGCGACCAGGCCAGTACCTCGGGTTTCGCAGCAAGAGTATCTGAATAACATGCTGGAGATAACCAAACTTGCTCGTGGACGCGGAGCCGGAGTTGTTGTTATAGCCGCGGCTTACCGCGATCATGTGACCAACCCACCCGAAGCTGAGTTGATGGTGCGCTATCGTGCCTCTTTGCGATCAGCCACGCAACAAAACCAGATACCGTTTCTTGAAATCCCGGAACTAACTGAAATTGCCTATCCCGCGAATGAAGGGTGGTTTGGCGAGCTGATTCATCCCAACCACATGGGCCACCGATTGATCGCGTCAGAGTTGCTGAAGCTGTTCGCCACTAACAGAATGCTTCACGATTTGCAGGTTCCAACACTCATACCCTAGAGTTTGGATATCTATCTCAGGAAAGCACTCCGGGAAATAATGGGAAGGTGCGGTATATTGTGAGTTGGAGACAGAACGAATGAGTCTAAAGCAGCAGATCATTTCGGACTTAACGGCTTCCATGAAAGCACAGACTGCCGCGCGCACTTCGACCCTCCGAATGGTCAAAGCCGCGATGATGAACCGAGAGATCGAGAAGGGCGGTGAGCTTGCTGACGAAGAAATGCTGAAGCTCCTAAGATCGATGGTCAAACAACGCCGCGACTCAGTGGAACAATATGAAAAGGGCGGGCGGCAGGATCTGGCCGAAAAAGAGAGGGCCGAAATTGCAGTGATCCAATCGTATCTTCCAAAAGCAGCATCTCGCGAAGAGATCCAGGAAGCCATAATCGCGGCCATCGGTGAAACCGGCGCCACCTCAATGAAAGATATGGGCAAAGTGATGAAGGCCGCCCAGGCAAGGCTTGCCGACAAAAACGCAGACGGCCGTGCTGTCAGTGAGATCGTCAAGGAAAAGCTCGCCGGTCAATAGCCAGGTATAAAGTACTGACAAATTATAAGGGCGGGAGCGGGGGCTAATCGCTCCCCGCTCCGGCCACGGCTTTTTCGGTTGTCACTGTTCTTACTGACCTCTTAGACCATCCGGGTAGCCGTTGGCAAATGCATCGCGGAAGTACCGGCGGTACAGCTCGCGGTCGCCGAGACGTGAACTGTAATCTTTCGTTGCCTTCCGGTAGGTGCTCGAATCGCGGTAATCTTTGCGATTGCCCCGTCTGCGATCATTGCGGCCTTCCTTGATGCCTTCGTTGTAGCCCGCGTTCAGAGCGGTTTGGCGAAGCTGGAAAGAGCCGCCGTAGTTGCCATAACCATCTCCGTTGCGCCCGCGGCGATTTCGATCGCCGGTGTTGCGGCCACGGTCTCTGTCGCGATCACGATCACGATGGCCTTGAGCATCCCGATCATTTCGATCCTGCGCTTGAGCTGTCGTGCTCGGCGCATCGCCGATACCAAACAGTAAAGAGAATCCTAAGATGATTCCTGCGATTTTGCTCTGTAGGTGTCCTAGTTTCATATTGAGCCTCCTGTAGTCCTAAGAGTTAGGCAATACTCATGCCGGGAAAAGTTACACGAACATTATTGGCTTTTGCGGGCTGCTTATTTTTATTGGTTGTCCCGATAACACCGTAATAGTATCCTCTCCATACGGCATGAGCAATTTGCGGCGCGCCGGCCGGGATTTATCCGGTCACGCCTTTGGAGGCTTCTCGTGTATAGAGGGCCGCCACGATCTTAGCAGCTCCCAGAACTTTCTCGCGCAGTGATTCGGGTTCGACGACCTCGATGGCCGGGCCGAACCTTAACGCATACTCACAGGCCATCTCTTCCACATCAAATCGCAGCGAGACTGGCACCCAGCCGCCCTTGTCGGGTTGGCCCATCTCTTCGATGCGTGCGAATCTTCAAGCTTGCGCTCGAGCCAGATGGCTTCTTACAGCACCGGTAGAAGCGGCACGGCCTCTTCCGGACGGCGCCAGCCGGTTACGTCCACGTAGATGCGTTGTCGTGCGCGTTCGGCGCCACGGCGGTGGATTGAAGGTAGCGCTGCCAG
>JBGPNE010000046.1:0-10222 GCA_041487335.1 Pyrinomonadaceae bacterium | reverse complement strand
ATCCGCAAATTGCTCGCGGAGTTGAGGCAATGCCCCGCGCGCGCGAACTCGCGCTCTCGGCCAGTCGGGCTCGTGCAAGAACGTGAGTTGTCATAGCCGGTGTAAGCATCAATAAAGGAAAAGACCGGGCCCGGGTACTGATGGAGTTTGGCTCAGTCGCTGCGGCCACTCAACTACAGAACCGAGGAGCGGTAGCGACCGGGTCGTCTGCAAAGTGACGCAACCTCGGTGGTTTGTGGATTTCCGTTTCTTGACTATCAATGGGCTCGACCCGGTCGCATCCACCACCCCAAGCGGGCTGCCCGCTTGGGGACCCCGGTCCGCTCCTCGGTTCTGATCTAGTTGAGTGCTTCACTTGTTTTTAACCAAGCTGCACCACTACCGGGCCCGGCCAGGTCTTTTCTTTTTGAACGCTGATTGTTAGATAGGGCTTCGCTTAGTTGATCAGGAGTACTACCTTCCCGAAGCTTTCGTTTGACTCAAGACGTGAGTGAGCTTCGCGAATCTCTTCTAGATTGTAAGTTCTGTCAATCACAGGCCGTACTGTGCCATCCGCCAGCAGTGGCACAACGTTATTAGTAAACAGACGAATGACTCTTGCTTTTTCCTCGTCAGCGCGAGCACGCAGCACCGTTCCGTTGATGCTCAATCTCTTACCCATAATTATGCTGAAGTCGAGCATGGCTTTCGAACCGGAAGTAGTTCCCACTAATATCATCCGGCCTCTTTGCGCGAGGGCGCTGAGATTTGCTTCGAAATAGGCTGCGCCAACCAGATCCAGTATGACGTTAGCTCCCGAGTCGTTCGTCCATTCGCGCACAGCGTCAACAAAAGCGCCTGGCTTATCACCGACCACAACGCCACCGTTCAGCCCGTATTGCTTCGCGCGTTCGAGTTTGTCCGTTGTGCGCGATGTGCCATAAACTTTTGCGCCTGCCGTGCGTGCCAGTTGAATTGCTGCAGTGCCGACTCCTGAACCTGCGGCGTGCACCAGCACGGTTTCCCCCATCTGCAACTTCGCCTGAGTGAAGAGTGCGTCGTGAGCAGTGATGAAGGCTTCCGGTATTGCTGCGGCTGCGGCCCAATCGAGGTTCGCAGGGATCTGAGAGAGTTGATTCGCTGGCACCAGGACGTACTCGGCCTGAGCGCCCCCACCGATGATGCCGAATACGCGCGCTCCCGGTTCCCAGCTGCGCACCTCAGCGCCGATTTCATCAACTTCTCCGGCGAATTCCAGACCAGGGATATCCTGGGGGTACCCAGGAGGCGCCGGATAACGCCCCAGGCGCTGCAAGATGTCGGCTCGGTTTAAAGCCGCTGCGCGCACACGCACGCGTACACTTGTCGCCGTTGGCTTGCCGGGCGTTTCGACCTCGCGAACTTCGAGGCCTTCGATGCCGCCATAACTCGTAATAATTACTGCTCTCATTTTCGTTGTTCTTTTTCCGCCTTTCCGCCTTTGCGTGAAACGATTTCGCGCAAAGACGCCAGGAAAGGCCGGAAGATTAGAGTAGCGCAGAAGAGCTTAGCACCAAAGCCGTGACCGTCTTGATGTGATAGAGTTTGCGCCTTTCATGAGTGGCGAAAACCTCCCGCTGATCATCGTCAACAACGTGGCCGCGAAAGCGCGTCGGGCGTGGCCTCTTATTCGTGCAAAGCTGGAAGAAAGCGCAATCAACTTTGCCTGCGTGGAAACAACTGGACCGGGAAACGCAACCACCGAGACTCGCGACGCGCTGCAGGCAGGTTGCAGAACCATTGCAGTCGTTGGCGGGGACGGCACACTGAGCGAAGCCGCTGAAGGTTTCTTCGAGTTTGATCAGGAACAAATGGAAGAGTTGCCTTCGCCAATCAATCCGGAAGCGACGCTCGCCATTCTTCCCGCTGGCACTGGTGATGACTTCGCCCGTGGTCTCATTGGTTGTCGCGCACCGCTCATGAAGTGGATTGAGACTTTTATCTCATACTGTAAGGAACCCGGTGCGAAGAACACGCGACTCGTCGATCTGCTTCATGGAATCTGCGACGATCACACCCGGCCGTTCATCTGCCTTAATGCCTCCACAATGGGAATTGGTGGCCAGACGGCAGCGCGCGTGGCGGCTCAGGGAAGCGTGATGCGAAGCCTGTCCGGCGAGGCTCGCTTTATGGCGGCGGCAATTGGCGCGCTAGCCGCCTGGCGGGAAAGGCGTGTGCGCGTTTCTGTTGACGAAAACACCGTGATTGAATGCTTGATGAACCTGGTCGGGGTGGCCAATGGGCTCTATGCCGGAGGTGGCATGATGCTTTCACCCAAAGCGCAAATTGACGATGGCCAGCTCGACGTCGTCACTGCCTGTGGCCTGACGCGCGCGGCAGTCATCCGAGAGTTACCACGGATTCATTCGGGCGGGCATGTGGCAAATCCAAAAGTGAGAATCACTCAAGGCACACACGTGAGAGTAGAAACATTCACGCCGGAAGATGTGCTGTTGATCGAAGCCGATGGAAATGTTCGCGGCCGGACGCCTGTGGAGTTTCGAATTATGCCCGCCGCCTTGCGGTTTGTGGTGTAGGCTCACTGCTCACCGCTCACTGCTCACTGCTCACTGCTCACTGTTCACTGTTCACTGTTCACTGCTTAAGCAACTGGCGCACGTGCTCGAGTACATTCTCGATCGTAAAGCCAAGCTCACGCATGGCTACATCACCCGGGGCGGAGCCACCAAAGCGATCCAGACAGACCACGTCACCTTTTGGACCAACATAGCGGTCCCAACCCTGACGCACACCTGCTTCAATGGCGAGACGAGCGGGAACTGAGGGAGGAAGAATTTCATTGCGGTATTCCTGGGGTTGTTCTTCAAACAGTTCCCAGCATGGCATTGAAACTACGCGCGTTGCAACACCTTCTTTCTGCAAAGTTTCACGCGCATCGAGCGCCAGTGACACTTCAGACCCGGTAGCAATCAGGATAATCCCGCAAGTCACGCTCCCGCCATTTGCTCTTTCTGCTTCAGCAAGGACATAGGCTCCGCGACGCAGACCTGCAGCCGATGCGTAGCGGGTCCGATCAATTACCGCGACTTTTTGCCGAGTAAGCGCAAGCGCCGTGGGAGCATGGCGCCGGAGGATAGCGATGCGCCAGGCTTCACTGACTTCCGCCGGATCCGCCGGGCGAATGACAAACAGATGTGGAATCGCACGCAACGCGGCAAGATGCTCAATGGGTTGATGTGTTGGGCCATCTTCTCCGAGGCCGACCGAGTCGTGGGTGAAGACGTAAATGACCTGCGCTTCTGAAAGCGCCGCGAGGCGAATCGCTGGTCTCATGTAATCCGAGAAGGTTAAAAAAGTCCCGCCGAAAGGAATCAGGCCCCCGTTCAGCGACATACCCGTCAGCGTTGAGCCCATCGCATGCTCGCGCACGCCGAAGTGAAGTATTCGTGCCTGATAAGTGCCCGCTTCGAAATCGCCACCGCCCTTAATATCTGTGTTGTTGGAAACTCCTAGATCCGCCGAGCCGCCAATCAGCATCGGCAGGTGCGGCGCAAGGGCATTGATTACTTCACCACTGGCAGCACGTGTCGCCATCGGCTTTGAATCCGCAAAGGTAGGAAGGTGCGCTTCCCAACCTTCAGGAAATTCGCCTTTCATCATTGCACGCCAGGTGGAACCGAGGTCCGGATACTTTTTTTCATACTTCTGAACCAGTGCATTCCATTCTTCTTCCTGTCGGCTCCCTTGTTCAATTGCCAGGCGAAAATGTAAGAGCGCTTCATCCGGCACGTAGAACTGCTTGTCTTCGGGCCAGCCAAGATGCCGTTTCGTCTCACGTACCGCTTCTTCACCGGGCGCATCACTGTGCGCCTTGCGCGTTCCTGCTGTCGGCATGCCATAGCCAATTGTCGTCTTCACCGAGATCAAAGAAGGCTTTGTGCCGACTGACTGTGCATCGCGAATTGCCGCCTCAATCGCGTCGAGATCGTTACCATCTTCGACTGTTAAGGTGTGCCAGCCGTAGGCTTCAAACCTTTTGGGTACGCTTTCGCTGAAGGCAAGACTGGTAAAGCCCTCGATCGTTACTTTGTTGTCGTCGTAAAGGTAGATCAGCTTTCCCAGTTTGAGATGACCGGCGAGGGAAGCAGCTTCCGACGCAACACCTTCCATCAAATCACCATCGGAAACGATTGCGTAGATATGGTGATCGATTACCGGAAAATCTTCCTTGTTGAATCTTGCGGCAAGATGGGCGGCGCCCATTCCCATGCCCACGCCATTAGCAAAACCCTGGCCCAGGGGCCCGGTAGTGATTTCCACTCCCGGCGTCAGAACATTCTCCGGATGGCCTGGCGTTTTCGAGCCCCATCTGCGGAAATTCTTAATTTGATCGAGCGGGAGATCATAGCCAGTCAGATAAAGCAGCGAATAGATCAGCATCGAGCCGTGACCGGCTGAGAGGAGGAAGCGATCGCGATTCTGCCACTTCGGGTTGCGCGGATTGTGGCGCAGAAAACGTGTCCAGAGCACATACGCCATTGGAGCAGCGCCAAGTGGCAGCCCGGGATGCCCTGATTCCGCCTTTTGTACGGCATCAAGCGTAAGAGTTCGGATGGTGTTGATGCAAAGCAGATCCAAATCGGTTGTTGTCGTGGTGTTTTCCTGCTCCACTGGCGCGCTCATTTCTGTTGTTAAGCTCTAAGTCAAAATGAAAAGACTGACCACAGAGATGCAAACGACACGGCGTATGCACAAAGAGAGATAAGGACATGCAGTTTCAGTCCCAGCCCCCGGGTCGTTGCGGAGTCATCACCTAATAGCTGGTCCGGCGATCAAGCTATCATAGACCTTCACCTGCCTCCCGATCGCTTCCTGGTAACGCGCGTGCCGCGACATGTCGGGCATGAAGCTCTTCTCAACGAGAACCTCAGAATCTTGAATACTTTCTATCTTGCCTGTTGCTTCTAATGCGAGCAAGACCGCGCCGCGGGTTGACGCTTCGCGCAAGGCGGAGAGCAACACCGGACGTCCCAGAACATCCGCGATTATCTGGACCCATGCGGGAGATGAGCACAAGGCGTTACCCGATGCGATGATCGACGCATCAGGCGCCATCTGATTCAGCGCGTTGGCGACCAGTGCAAATCGATAAGCAACCGCCTCCATGGCCGCGCGCAGAATGTGTATAGGACGATGGTCCAGAGTTAACCCAAGAATGGCCCCGCGAGCAGATGGTGACCAACCCGTGCTGCGTTCACCTGCCCAGAACGGCAAGACGGTCAGGCCGTGCGAGTCTGGTTCCATTTCCTCAAGCGCCCGTTCGATTGCTTGAGCGTCATCACCTAAGGCGAACGATTCTCTGATCCAGCCGTAAAGTCCCCCGCCATCGGACAACGCGCCTCCGACCAGAACACGGTTTCGATCGGCGCGATAACACCACAACTCTGAGCGAAGATCGCCCGGCGGCTCACCTTCGTAGAGCACGCGCATCGCCCCAGAAGTTCCGATCATCAAGGCCATTTGTTTGCGAGTTAAACACCCGGCGCCAATGCTATTTGCTGCTCCATCGCCAATTGCTGGTAACAGATAAGCGTGGTTCAACTGCGGCCAGCGCAAAGCATATTCGTAGCTCAGTCCGGCAAAGGTTTTGGTTGGTGCTGCGAGCCCTGGGAAACTGTCGATTGAAAGATTCAAAGTCTCAATGAACTCACTATCCCACTCGCGCGAGTGCTGATTCAAGAACCCTGTACCAGATGCCATTGAGATGCTCGTCGCCGTCTCGCCAAACAACCGCAGCACAAGATAGTCGGCGAAAGACAGCCAACGCTCCGTCTCCTTGTATGCGTGTGTATTCTGTTCCTGTAGCCAAAGGATTTTGGCGGGCCAGTAGCTGGGATGAAATCGGCAGCCCGTGCGCAAATGAATCTCAGGTTCATCAAAACGCCGGCGCAGTTGTTCGGCTGTTTTAGCTGCTTGAGTGTGAGCCCAGCCCAGGACAGGAGTGGTAGGCCGGCCGTCAGAGCCTATACCGACAAGGCTGTGCCAAAAACACGAGATCGCAACCAGTTCAACGCGTGTGATTGATTGGGGGGATCTTACGAAGAGAGCATCGATAGTGCGCGCGATCTGCTCAACCAATTCGTCTGCATCGATCTCTTCCATGTCGGCCGCGGTCGAGATATGACGATTTGTGCGGGCACTGGCTCCATCAATCTCATCTCCATGTTCGTAGAACAGAGCTGCTCGAACGCCTGATGTGCCTATATCAAGCCCCAGGACTACACTGGTTTCTTGTCCGGCCATCACTGAGATAAACTCTGGCGACGGCGCAAAACTCTCAAAAACCTCGTCGAGCACGTTGCTCATTTCAGCGCTCCACCGTTGTTCAGGATCTGGAACTTGCCCGCAAGCAGCAAAGATGGACCAGTAGGGCAGAACGTGGAGACGTGACGGTCGCGAACTAGGGAATAGCCAGTCGAAACGGAAATGCTAAGGAGTGACTGCCTGCTTGACCTTCTTGCCTACTTTCTTTCCCGTGCGGGCCGTACCTTTGCCGGTGTGTTTCCCAAAGCCGCCCATGCCTTTGCCAAACTCTTTTCCGGCGCGGAGCGGTCGGCCGCGCGCTATGTTCTTGCCAAAGCGTTTGCCACCGCGGCCCGCGCTCTTGCCGGCACTTTTATACGCGTGGCCGATGCCCCGATGGCGGCGATGCCGGAGCCGGGAAACATCGCTGCCAGTGCGACGCCGCCTCTGCGGAACATATAGTTTGCGACGGTTTTGGTTATTCTGGTCTTGAAGATAATCTGTGGTCACACCAATAGCAGAACCACCAATGACGAGTGGAAGCGCAATTAATACGACAAGCAAAATGATGGTTGGTCTTCGCATAAAACTCCTTTTTCCCGTGGGTGCGGTTTCGGCGCCAGCATCGCACAGGCATCGTCCCGTAGTCCAGCTTGAAATCACCTGCTAGAATGCTGGAGATGCAGGCTGAAACACTCAACTGCCCAATGTGCGGCGCGGCAACGTCGACAGATGCGCCGCTATGCCAGTATTGCGGCTCGCGGCTGGCGACCGTTGCCTGTCCTTCATGCTTCGGCATGATGTTCATAGGCAGCAAACATTGCCCTCGCTGTGGAGCAGCAGCAGCGGTTCCTGAGAGCGCTGGTTTACCGGTGCGCAAATGTCCGCGTTGCCAGATCGAGATGGACTCATTGGTAATCGGGGCCACAACCGTACAGGAATGCGAAAGATGTTTAGGTCTTTGGGTTGACGTAACTTCGTTTGAAAAGATTTGTGCCGATCGTGAGCAGCAGTCGGCCGTTTTGGGAGGCGCTTCGCCTGCTCCGACAAATCCCGTTCACGAAACCAGCAAGGTCAACTACATTCCCTGTCCGGAATGCTCACAGTTGATGAATCGGATCAATTTCGCGCGCTGCTCCGGCGTGATTGTGGACATTTGCAAAGGCCACGGGACCTGGTTTGACCGTGACGAACTGAGCCGCATTGTCGCGTTCATACGCGCCGGCGGGCTTGCTGCCTCCCGCGCCAAAGAGAAGGCGAATATTGAGGAGGAACGGCAGCATCTCCGCCAGGAACAACTCGCCGTTGCTATGCACCGCTCATCGAGCCTCGGCTCGAGCGATGCGGAAGATCACCGGATGATGGGAATCGCGTCGACCCGCGGGCTCTTGAAGTTTCTGCTGGATTGAACTATTTGACGGTCTTCTTTACCAAGCTTATGAAATCCTTAATATCGTCCTCGGTCGTATCAAAAGAAGTCATGAATCTGACCTCCGACGTCTCTTCATTCCAGACGTAGAAGAAATATTTCTTCTGCAGCAACGGAACGAATCGCTGTGGCACAGTCGCAAAGACTCCGTTGGCTTCAGTCTTCTGAGTGATCTTTATCTGCGGGATTGCCCCCAGTTCTCTTGCCAGAACCTGGGCCATGCGATTTGCATGCTCTGCGTTGCGGCGCCAGAGATTGTCCGCCAGGAGCGACTCAAACTGTGCTGAAATAAAGCGCATTTTCGAGGGCAGATGCGTACCCTGTTTGCGCATGTACTTGAAGTTGTGCGAAAAGCTCTTGTCAAAAAACACAACCGCTTCGCCGTACATCATTCCATTCTTGGCGCCGCCGAAAGACAGAATGTCAACGCCCGCGTCTCTGGTTATCTCTCTTAATTCCACATTCAGAGCGGCAGCAGCATTCGCTATTCGTGCGCCGTCCATATGGAGCAACAGGCGATTCTTGTGTGCAAATCCCGAAAGCGCTTTTAGCTCTCGTGTGGTGTAAACAGTGCCCATCTCTGTGGATTGGGAGATCGAAACCACTCTCGGCTGAACGTGATGTTCAAAACCAACATCGTGAAGCAATGGTCTAATTTGGTCGACAGTGATTTTTCCATCTTTCGTGGGAACTGAGAGCAGCTTGCAACCAGTGAATTTCTCCGGCGCTCCACACTCGTCCACATTGATGTGCGCCGTTTCGGCGCAAATGATTGCGTGGTAGGACTCGGTAACTGCTCCCAATCCCAGAACATTCGCTCCCGTGCCGCCGAAGACAAAATAGACGTCCGTCTCTTTACCGAAGTGCTTGCGAAACTGATTCAATGCGGCTTCGGTATAAGGATCATCTCCGTACGCGACGACATGACCGTCGTTTGCGGCGGCCATTGCTTCCAGAATTTGTGGATGCACACCAGCATTGTTGTCGCTGGCAAAGCTCCGGCTCGCTTTAGCTGTCTTCATATTCTAAACCTGCCTGTCGATTTGTCGGGATTCGCTAGATCCTCTGTAATACACGTTCAGCTAGATTCGCGATGACTTGAAGTCCTTAATAATCTCCCGACTTGCATTAGCACCCGGCCTCCCTGTAACCCCACCGCCAGGATGTGTGCCGGCGCCGCACAGATAGAGACCTTTGATTGGTGTTCGATACTGTGCCCAGCCAATCAACGGGCGAAAAGTGAAGAACTGGTCGAGCGACTGCTCACCGTGAAAGATATGACCGCCGCTAAGTCCATAAGTCTGCTCCAGGTCAAGCGGCGTGATGACCTGCCGGCTAACAATCAGGTCTCTTAAATTTGGCGCGTAACCGCAAAGCACATTAACCATCGCGTCGCCAAACTCCTCGCGTCGAGAATTCCAGTCGCCGTGTTTCAGACTGTACGGCGCAAACTGAACGTAAGCCGACATCACATGGGCGCCGCTCGGTGTCAGAGACTGATCCGTAACTGATGGAATCGTGATATCCATGTATGGCGCCGGCGAATAGTCGCCATACTTCGCGGCATCGAACGCGCGCTCGAGGTAGTCAATCTCCGGCCCGATGTGAATCCGACTTGAAAGCCTGGTATACGCGTTCACGCCCCTAAGCGTCGGAAATGAAGGCAGACCTGAAAGTGCCAGGTTAATCTTCGCGACTGTTCCCACCGCACGGTAATTACGAATCTTCAAGAGAAAGTCCGGATCGAGTTCAAGCGGATCAACTAACTTCAGAAAAGTTGTCCGCGGGTCAGCATTCGACACCACAGCTCGCGCGGTAATTTCCTCCCCATTCGCGAGTACCACTCCCGAGGTCTTACCTTGATTGACCTGAATTCTTTCGACTCCAGCACCTGTTCTGATCTCAACGCCGGAAGCGAACGCTGCCTTTGCGAGTGCTTGCGTGAGCGCGCCCATCCCCCCTTTGATGAATGAAGCAGACCCAAGCGCATTCCCACCCATCGCCGCCTGCCACAGTAATCCGGTGCTAGTGCCCGCGGACCATGGGCCAGCAAATGCACCAAAGATTCCTCGCGCGGCGATTGTCGCCCTCAACAACTCGGTCTCAAACCATTCCGCGACCAGATCAGCGACGGCCATCGGTCCCCAACGCAATAACCGAAATGCATCCTTCTTACCGAGTCCCCGAAATGCCAGACCAAGTTTTCCCAGGTTCCAGATTTCACCCGGCGCGGACTTCTCAATCGAGGGCGGTGTCATCGCCAACAACGGTGCGAGCATCTTGCCGATACGAGAAAAGGTAGCCGCAAATTCGGTGTAGCTCTTTGCGTCTGTTGCGGAGATCTGCTGTAGCTCACTTGCCGTGCGCCCCGGATCGTTGTAGATAGTGAGCGATCGGCCCCGGGCTTCCAGAGCAGTCACGCGGACCTCAGGCGTAATCGTTTCAAGACCATGTTGCTTTAGATCGAGGTCCTTCACGATTTGCGGCAATAGTGGACCAGCAGAGTGAGCT
>JBGPNE010000045.1:0-10241 GCA_041487335.1 Pyrinomonadaceae bacterium | reverse complement strand
GTGAACTTTAATGAGGTCGCCGATCTGCCCAGAATACTTGACCATGTGTTGCGCGACTACAATGAACTGTATAAGGACTTCAACAGCGTTTTGAAGATGCCGGCGCTGTAGCTGAGCCTGCACTAGAGAACTAGAGCTCCGAGGGCGAGACAACTACTTCCGCAGCCAGACTAACCCAAACCCGTTCACAGCTCCACTGTCGCACCCTTCCGTAATTTGTTAATCTTCTCCTCGATGGTGAGCGCGAGGCTGAAAAGCTATTTGCCTCGTCTAGACTGGTAGCTACGGCCCTTTTCGCTCGGTGGTGTCGAGACGCTTGTGGACAAGCATTAGACAGATCTAGCATTGCAATGGCCCAGGCGGAACTTACAGCAACGGAACTTCAGCAGAGACCGACAGACGCACATAGACACGGGCGTGCGTCTGACAGCCGGCGAAGACTGAGTCTGGTGTTGGTACTCACAGCAATCTACATGGTGGCGGAAACACTGGGTGGATGGTGGACTGGATCCCTAGCGCTGCTCGCCGATGCCGGACACATGCTGACAGATGTGGCGGCGCTCACACTGGCATTGATGGCCGTGTGGTTTGCTGCTCGTCCCGCTACTTCGAGCAAAACCTTTGGCTATTATCGACTGGAGATCATTGCCGCTCTGGTGAATGGCGTTGCGCTGATAGTCATTTCGCTCCTAATCTTCTACGAGTCATATCAACGTTGGTCTTCGCCGCCACTAGTTCGCAGCAACGTCATGATGGTTGTGGCTACGGGCGGTCTCGCGGTTAATGTGATCTGTGCCTGGATACTCCATGGGCGGCACGAAGTCGATTTGAACATTCGTGGCGTCTGGCTTCATGTCATGGGTGATGCTCTCGGCTCGGTCGCCGCAATCATTGCGGGCGCGCTCATGTCGCTCTATGGTTGGTACACAGCAGACCCGCTGTTCAGCATGTTGATCGGGCTGTTGATAGTCTGGAGTTCCTGGACCCTGATTCGGGAATCAACGAATGTGCTTCTTGAAGGAACTCCCGCACACATCAATCTTGCAGCCGTCGAGGACGCGATTCTCGAGACCCAGGGAGTAAATGATGTTCACGACTTGCATGTCTGGACGATAACCTCAGGGCGCGAAGCGCTAAGCGCCCATGTGATACATTCGCACACAATTTTGCAGCCCGAATTGCTTAGAGAGCTGCGCGCCAAACTTCACGACCGTTTTGGCGTGGACCATCTGACAATCCAAATGGAAACGCCCGACTTCGAAGACGAGACATTTCATTTCTGCCATGCTGGCACAGCATGCTTTCGATCTGAACGCGAATAGGAACTTCGGGGTCCCCACGCCCCGGGGTCCCCGGCGGCGCAGCGCCGCTGGGGTGGATGAGGGCAGCCCGCGTGGGGTGCAGGGTGTCAGTGGTCCACGGGTTCGTTGTTAGTAACAAAATGAACCCCGCAGCTACGATTTCGGCGCCTGACTACTAACCGCTGACACTGACGAACGCTTTCCATGGAAATCAACCTTCTGCTCACGCTTGATCTTCGCGAACAGGCGGCGCTGCAAGCAGCGCTCGTTACCCATGGCGCGCCCGACGCTCTAGTAACGCTGGCTTTGACTGGCGCTTGCCGGATCTCGTCGGTGCAGGAGGCGCATCAACTGCGTAAGTGGCTCGCGGAAGCGCGCACGGCTGGCGAGACAGACTTTGCCTCGTTGCACGTTATTGAGCGAGCACTCGTAGATTTTGGCCTGTGATTACTCTGATGTGATACCAGCAAACCAGATTCGGTTCTGCAACCACTCGAAAAGGCCATGAGGCAAATCGAATTAGCGTACGGACGCCGCTCGCTCAATTTCGCCTTTGACGAGAACCGCTTTCGGCTACTCGATCGAGAAGCCCCTAACCAATCCCCTCTAAGCGATGCTGACATTGGGGAAGCATTGGATTCGCCCATTGAGTCGCCTCCTCTCGAAGAGATTCTCAGCCCGGGTGAATCCGTGCTGATTGTCGTATGCGACGGCACTCGTGCGACCGCCAGCGCGCAAGTTGTGAATGTTCTCGTCCGCCGCATTATCCAGAACGGAATCGCGCCAACTGATATTGCGATTATCTTCGCCACTGGAATTCACAGGCCGGTCACCCCTGATGAAAAGAAAGAACTGCTGACACCCTTCATAGTTCAACGCATCAAGACAATCGATCATGATCCATATGATTCAATCGGCCTGATCGCGCTTGGCACTACCCCGCGAGGTACAGCGGTTGAAGTCAATCGTGCGCTGAAAGATTTCTCGCACGTCATAATTACGGGTGGAATTGGCTTCCATTACTTTGCCGGCTTTACGGGTGCGCGCAAGTCAATCTGTCCGGGACTCGCATCCGCCCAGACTATTCAAGCAACACACATGCTCGCTCTCGATTTCGAGCGTGGCGCGCGACGAACCGGAGTCGGGACGGGAATCTTAGATGGCAATGCTGTCCATGAAGAGTGCGAACGCGTAGCTGACATGGTGAAGCCCTCATTCAGCGTCAGCAGCGTGGTCGATGAACGCGGCCGCGCGGTTTGGGTCTATGCAGGACACTGGAGCGCGGCGCACCGGGCAGGATGCATCGAGTATCTAGCAAATCATTCAATCACAATTGGCCCTAAACGCGATTTGGCAATCGTTAGTTGCGGTGGGTCACCTTATGACATCAACCTGATCCAGGCGCATAAGGCGCTCGACATGGCTGCTTACGCCTGTAAGGATGGTGGCACGATCATCTTGCTTGCAGAGTGTCGTGAGGGGCTCGGCTCGCCGGATTTTCTCAAATGGTTTGACGAGAAAAGCTCGCGTGCGCTCGCAGCCCGATTGCGCGAAGGCTATGAAGTAAACGGCCAGACTGCCTGGGCATTGCTCACAAAGGCTGAGCGTTATCGGATTCTGCTGGTTTCCGAATTGCGGAGGGAAGATGTGGAACGGATGCACATGATAGCTGCGCGCTCCTTGGATGAGGCTCTAGCCCAAGCTTCTACCTATGCGGAAGGCTACATTCTTCCTCGCGGCGCGGCCTTGCTGCCGCTTGCGCAGGAGTAATTGAGATAAGCGTGATGGCAAAACGATTGCTTGTGGGTACTATCCGCACTAGAATTCAGCCCTCATTGTGACAAACATCTCAAAAGGAGAGCAAACGTGAGAATCAGAACGACTATGATTTATGGGGCTATCCTTTCGCTAAATGTGATCTGTGCCTTCGCTCAACAGCCGGCGCAGAGTACGGTTGAGCAACGCGTGCCGTTAACGGAAACGGCGGTCGCTTTGGATGCGAAAGGCGCAGCCGCACTTGAGGGGACTTTGCGCACGACGGCCTTGAATGGGGCGCCTGATACTCCCGTCACCAACATTAGGCTCGTTATTAAGAATGCCAGCCCGCTTTTCTACGGCTACGTGTCTGGTCTGGTTACCTTATACGACGGCGCTGGCGTTCGTTGCGGCGAGGGCATCTTCAAGGCTGACGCGCTCTCGGTGAACGAGTCGTTTGAAACAGACACGCCCGGCATTCGCATCCGATGCGCCCCGGCAACATGGCGAATAGTTGCCACGAATCTGGTCCTGCGAAGTTCTCTGGAAACTACCTTAGCACCTGAAACTGCAGTTAGATCTTCCAAGCTCATCATCAGCGTTGACGGCGAAGAACATCCGATCCAATTGGACAAACCGATGATTCTGAATCTAGGGGACAAGAAGCGAACTATCGTTGTGCGGCAGAATCCTTAAACTGGTCCAAAAAGAGTGAATCCGGAGCCGGGCGTCTACCCCTTGACGATCTCACTTTCGAGTTTTAGCATTGAATCAAACGTCAGACTATTTTCGAGAGCAGGGTAGCTAAATGGCAGATAACCAGGAAAAGAATAAGTGTGCGCACCCGGCATGTGACTGTCCCGCGGAAGAAAGCAGCAAGTATTGCAGCGAATACTGCGAGAATGCTGAGAAGTCGCATGTCATGGAGATAGGTTGCGGTTGTGAGCACGACGGCTGTCGCTAGGCTGGGCTTTGGCGCCACCGCTCGAGTCCTGTCCTGACAAACACCTTATAGTAGCCATATGGCGCTTTCCTGGCTATCTGTCTACAACTTGCAACCAATTTGCAATCTTGCTGATGCCTCACCAATGGCCACGCCTCGTATGATCAATTCGAAGGGCTAGACGGCGGCGTGAGATTTCGCGTCGCCGTTTCTTTAATAGCAAGACTTATTTAGTTCCTGGTTAGCCATCAAGCCAGTGCACGTTGAGGGCTTGGATGCCGCCGTTTCGCGACGAGACAAATACCCCGCGCGATAGATGACATCACAAGACCGAGTTACAGTAGTAATCAAAGGGGATTTACGACGCACTACACATAGGACAAGGTCCAGCGACTTCATGAATGCAAAGTCTCTGTTTCGCGTCGCCGCGCTGATCGCCGCGCTGATCATTCTTTACCTCCTCCGCTGGCCTGTTTCCATCTCGCCCGCCGCCTGGACCCCGCCGCCGGCTCCGCCACTGTCCGGGCATTATCAAAGCAACGCGCGCCTCGCCGGCACGCAGCGTCTGGACACCGGCGGCTTTGCTCCGGAAGACACTGCCCTCGATGCGCAGGGACGGATCTACGCTGGTTTGGCAGATGGCCACATCGTGCGACTGCAACCGGACGGCACCCATCCCGAAAGTTTTTCGAACACGCACGGCCGACCGCTCGGTCTCATTTTCGATCGGGCCGGTAACCTGATCGTCGCCGATGCCATCAAGGGTCTGCTCTCAATTGGTCCAGATGGCGCGGTGACCGTTTTGAGCGTGGAAGCGAATGGCGTTCCCTTTCGCTGCCCAAACGACGTGGATGTTGCGGCGGACGGGACGATTTACTTCACGGACGCTTCGAGCAAGTTTCCACTTTCGTCGTTCACGTCGGATCTGTTAGAGCACCGGCCGAACGGACGGTTTCTCGCCTATGATCCAAAGCTGAAGACCACGCACGTCATCCTGGACCATCTCCATTTCGCCAATGGCGTCGCGGTCAGTCCGGACCAATCGTTTGTACTGGTGGTTGAGACCGGTGAGTATCGAGTTCACCGCGTCTGGCTGAATGAAGCGAAGCGGGGCCAATCCGACATTTTCGTCGACAACCTGCCGGGCTTTCCTGATGGAATTCTTTCCAACGGTCGCGACAAGTTTTGGCTGGCCCTGGTCACGCCGCGGGATGCCGTGTTGGATAGACTTTTGCCACATCCATTACTGCGAAAGATCGTCGCGCGCTTACCGAAACTCTTGCAGCCGGCGCCCAAGCGCTACTCCTTTGTGCTGGGACTGGACATGAATGGCCATGTCGTGGAGAACCTGCAGGATGGAGCGAGCGAGTGTTACGCGGAGATCACCAACGTCGTCGAGCGCAATGGCATGCTCTATTTTGGCAGCATTGGCGAAAGCGCAATCGGCCGCATCCCGCTGCCAAAGTAGGAAGTTCATTTCGGGTAGTGCGCCGGGGATACTTTCATCATGCAACAGACTTTCATGGCTTAGCTGGTTTGCCAGTGTACGCGCTGGCGGTATATAAGCGCGCGTATGGGCAAGCTCATTGCGAAAACCGCCAACTGGCGAGCGGGCCGGACATCAAGATCTAAAATTATCTAAAATAATCTAAAATCAAAAATGCTCAAAGCTCTCATCGAACTGCAGCGCCTGAAACGTCTCGACAGAACAGGCTGGACTCTTCGCGGCCTGCCCAATGGCACCGAATCTGTAGCCGCGCACTCGTTTGGTGTTAGCGTCGTGACAATGTTGCTGGCTGACGAGTTGGCGGCCCGAGGAACGCCAGTTGATACTGAACGAATGTTAAGAATGGCGTTGCTGCACGACTGGGCTGAAACGCGTGTAGGCGACATGCCGAAAACCGCCACGGAATACTTTGGCGCGGAAGTTAGAAAGAGAGCGGAGACCGCCGCTTTCGCAGGCATGATTGACGGAATTGGCGCGGCCGAAGCCTTGTATCGCAAGCTCTTCAAGGACTATGAAGAGCGCGAAAGCCTTGAAGCGAGACTCGTCAAAGCTGCGGACGTGATCGATCTGCTGGTCCAGGTGCTTGCCCTTGAGCGCGCGGGAGCACGAGGGCTGGATGAATTCTGGCAGGTTGTGCAAGGGGCAGACTTTCAGCTTGAGGGAGCCGCGTTGGAAATCGTGGGCGAAGTGTTGCAGTCACTCTTAGGCGCTCGAAATGATTGATCTGTCTTCAGGGTTCCTCGCCTCGATAACTTTGCGTGGAGTAATACTCGGGGTTCTGCTTTTTGTAGTGACATTTACTGTCAGCCTTGCGGTTGTCTCCTTCATTCTGGTCAAATTGCCGCCCACATATTTTCAGGAAGGCCATCCGAGAGTTTTTTGGTCAGATCGCCACGCGGGAATTCGCCTGGCTGGTGTTTTTGCAAAGAACGTTCTGGGCATCCTGTTGTTGGCGCTTGGAATTCTGATGTCAATCCCCGGAGTGCCGGGGCAAGGTGTGCTGACAATCCTGTTAGGAATCATGTTGCTTGATTTCCCAGGTAAACGCCGGCTGGAACATAAGCTGGTAAGCCGTCCGAAAGCCCTAAAGGCGATAAACGGCCTGCGACACAGATTTGGCAAGCCTGACCTGGTTCTCGACTAGGATCGGCATGTCGGGTTCAAGTTCAGAACCGGGAGACCAATCGCCGTCGTATTACGATGTGCACTATTGGATAGAAAATGCTGCGGTTGGCCAGTTACAGGCGCAAAGCCATTCGTTGACAATGAAAAATCTCTTTGTTAGGTTGAACCACCAATTCAGCAGACCCTGAGGCGCGTTAGTGTGGGTTGCGCCCGAAGGCCCTAATTGATGCTTGATTCATCTTTCGCTACCAGCTCGCTGTCGCGACTGCTATCCCTTGTATTATTGACCTCGGGCCTACTAGCTGCGACCGCTTGCAGCGGCCTCTTTGGCACTCATAAAAAAGTACAGGTACCTCAACTTCTAGTTCCTCTGGCTGAAGCAAGCAAGAGCCAACTAATCAACGAGATCAACCAGCTAGCCGCTCTGCGCTCGATCCATGGAAAGGTCGATATTCAGTTTGAAGATACTTCTTTCGCTGAGGCCGGCATTGCTGAGAAATACCGACAGGCTGACGGGACGATAACACTGCAGCAGCCCGGCAAGGTTTATCTGATAATTCAGGTCCCCTTTATTGCAAAGGACATTGCACAGATGACTTCAGACGGAGAGAGTTTTCGGGTTGCCGTGTTGCTAGGCGAGGAGAAATATCGTCGTTTCGTAAAGGGAACAAACAACGCCAACTACGAGAAACTCGATTTAGATGGTAAAGCTGATCCTGAAAAGCACAAGAAGACGATGAGCGAGAATGAGACGGTTAATGCTCTCTCCAATCTTCGTCCGCAACATTTGACCGATGCGCTGATGATTCATCCCATCGCGGCCGCAAGCGAAACCGGTGTGGTGTACTCCGAAAGTGAGTTCTTTCAGGAAGAAGCCGACTCCCGGCCTCAAGCGAAGAAAGGTACACGGATCGTCCGCGGTTATTACTTGCTGGAAGAGTTTTCGCAGCCGAGTGCGGGTGAAGCGCGGCTGCTACGCCGCTTCTGGTTCGATCGCGTGGGCACGGTTCATCTGGCGCGACTCCAGACTTTCGACGATCACGGCCTCTTAATCACCGACGTTGCCTACTGGGATGAAAAGCCCTTCGGTGAAACGGGACAAGCCAGGCTGCCTTCGCGAATTGAAATCACAAGGCCGCATGATCAGTACAAGCTAAGCATTACCTACCAGGCCCCGGCTACAGTGGACCTTAACCGGGAATACAAGCCAGAGGCGTTTGTCCTGGAAAATAAGTGGCAACTGCCTGAGGTTGATCTCGACGCTCGTCAAAACAAGAGGATGACAGTCCATCAATAGCAGATCGCCGTATGCTAGGCATTAAGTGTCGGATTGTATTAACATCTGACTTCAATCGTTGGCATCCGCTTTCTATGTATGCGCAAGTTTGCCGCCGCTCTCCGGCATGAGATTCACGTTAAGTGAAGGGCAACACCCGGAGTGCGCAAGTCTGTTTTCCGATGAGAACGATTCTAAAGGCTGAAGAGCTCGTAAAAACCTATCGCGTTGGTAAGGTTGACGTGCCTGCTCTGCGTGGCGTGTCGCTTCATGTTCAGGAAGGCGAGTTCGTCGCGATAATGGGTCCATCGGGTTGCGGCAAGTCAACAATGCTACACTTGCTGGGCGGGCTTCTGACTCCCACAAGCGGCCGGATTATCGTTGATGGCGAAGACTTGACTGCTGCATCTGACGCGAAGAGAACTGATATCCGGCGTCGTAAGATCGGTTTTGTGTTCCAACGCTTCAATCTCTTCCCAACTCTGACCGCCGAAGGAAACCTTCGCCTGGCGGAGCGCATTCACGGCAATGGAGGAGAAGATCCCGCGCGCCGTCGTGAGGTACTGCGCCTGCTCGGACTGGAAGATAAGTTGCATCACAAACCTCTTGAACTTTCGGGCGGAGAACAACAGCGTGTGGCTTTGGCCCGTGCAGTGGTAACCCGGCCAGCAATAGTTCTAGCTGACGAACCCACCGGCAACCTGGACTCTGAGAATTCCGCCCTTGTGCTGAACATGTTTCAAGAACTGAACTACCGCTTCAACCAAACCATTGTCATGATTACTCACAACCCCGAGGCTGCAGCAATGTGCCGACGAATAGTGCAAATGCGCGACGGTCACATTGTGGAACCGGTGCCGAGCGTTCAGATGTAACAATCAGATTTACACGGTGTTTTTCGCAGGCTAGAATTGAACTGTGCTCTGCACCTTAGCTGGCGTGAGACTTGCTAAGCTTTGCGGCGGTAAAGCCAAAACATGGGCTATTTGCTGACTACAATCCGAAAAACGTTCTTTTGGAACTATGCCAGGAACACCTGGCAGTGGGACATCCTCTGTGTCCTTATTCTGATCTTTATTTTTTTGGCCCCGAAGGGCTGGTTTCAAAGCAGCGAACGGCATCGAATCTTAGCGCCTCAAAGCTCCGCGTTAACTTTGCTGGTTGGCCCGGAACTCATTGAAAACGCAGGGGATAAGGTCGGCTTACAAGAGCGAGTGCGGGCCCTCACGGGGCGGACCAACGCTGAGGTTGTGGAAGTGCGGAAAGTACTTGATCGGGATGGGAAGACCCGGGGCTATGAGGTTGACATACGTTAGCTATCCCTTATAATTGCGAGGTTTTTTTGGCAAGAGGGAGTATTATGATTCGAGGAGCTTTTATGAAGAGATTTGTGCCCCTAAGTGTTCTTTTGGCGATTTTGCCAGCAATGCTGGCCGTTGTTTCTCCCGGAAAAGTGAATGGGCAGGCTGCAGGATTAGTCAGTTCCGTCCTGAACCGTATGGAACGCAATCGCCAGAATCTGACTTCGCTTCGCGCGGGAATTAGCATGGAGAAGTACAACGCGCAACTTCGTGACGCCGAGCAGTACAACGGCATTGTACTTTACGTGCCTTCAGGGGCACGTGACGCTTCGGTGCGCATCGAATGGCGCAGTCCTCAGCATGAGATTCTTGCTGTCTCCAATGGTAAGTACACGCTGTTTCGACCGCGGCTGGGTCAAGCAATCGTCGGCAGATCGAACTCTGTGAAGGGGCGGGCCGGGGCCGGCAGCATTCTGGAAATGATGTACTTGTCGCGGCAGCAGCTTGAGACGCGGTTTCAGCCGCTCCAAGACGTTCGCGAAGAAACCTTGTGGGGTGGAGTTAGCACCATTCACCTGACGCTCGTGCCTAAGAGCAATGCGACCTTTAAGTACGCCGAGATCTGGGTCGATTCGTCAGGTATGCCGGTGCAGACGAAGATCGTCGAAAAGAACGATGATGCTACGACCATGCGGTTGAGTAATTTGGAAAAAAATGTGAAAATCTCGGCCGACGAGTTTAGCATCAAGCTTGATCCGAACGTAAAAATAGTCAAAGGCTAAGCACGGGCTGACAAACTAAAAAGCCTCCGGGGGCTCTGTCGTGAAAGACCAGAGCCCCTTTCTATTTCGCTCGAAACCGGAGCGGCCAGTAGTGGGTCAGTTTAGAGTTCAAGCTTTTTAGCTTGTCCCACTAATATGCAACCTAAAGGTTGATGAACTCTGAACTTTCGCCGAAATTGAGCCACTCCCGACCGGCCACTGGTCTTGCGTTTCTGCGGCTGGGTCGCATATTCTTCGGTTCTGACTAGCAG
>JBGPNE010000044.1:0-10365 GCA_041487335.1 Pyrinomonadaceae bacterium | reverse complement strand
CCGGCTCTGTCTGCATCACAAAATCATTAGGCGCCCCGGGAACGGCAAACTCATATGGTCCTCTGTAAACGGTTGGCACGATACCGGCGAAATTGTCGTGCGGAGGAGGACTTGGCGTTGTCCATTCGAGCGTTGTCGCCTCCCAGGGATTATCCCCAGCCCTTTTCCCTCTGAAGAGGCTCCAGATGAGATTGAAGTAAAAGAGAATCTGTGTGAGCACCGTAATGATTGCCACGACTGACACGAAAATCACGAGCGGGTGCAACGTCTTCAGAAACTCATACTCGGTAAACTGAGCATACCGCCGTGGCATGCCTACCATTCCCATTGTGTGCATGGGAACGAAGATGCAATAGACACCCACGAAAGTTATCCAGAAGTGTATCTTCCCCAGGGTTTCATTCATGAAGCGCCCAAACATCTTCGGGAACCAGAAATAGGTTGCGGCAAACATACCGAAGATCGAAGCGACACCCATCACCAGGTGGAAGTGTGCGAGCACGAAGTAAGTGTCGTGCATGGGAATATCTAGTGACGTCTGTCCCAGGACGAGGCCGGTGATTCCGCCAGCCACGAAGAGTGAGACGAACCCAATCGCAAACAGCATCGGCGTGGTGAAGCGAATCCTTGCGCCCCAGAGCGTGCCAATCCAATTGAAAGTTTTGACAGCCGATGGCACGCCAATCGAAAGCGTCAGAATGGAAAATGTCATGGCTGAGTAGGGACTCATACCACTAATGAACATATGATGACCCCAGACAAAGAACCCGAGCAGCCCGATGGCAAAGATCGCAAACACCATGGCGCGATAACCGAACACAGGTTTGCGCGCAAATGTGGACAGGACGTGTGACGTGACGCCCATGCCCGGAAGAATCGCGATGTAAACCTCCGGATGACCGAAGAACCAGAAAAGATGTTGCCAGAGAATTGGTGAACCACCGGTATGCATAGGAAATCTCTCGTCAATACCTGACAGCAAGCCGTTGACATAAAGTCCGCCGGGAATGAAGAAGCTCGTGTGAGCAACTCGGTCCAGCAGCAGGAGTATGCCGCCGCCAAGGAGGACCGGGAACGACAACAAGGCAAGCACGGCGGTGGTAAACCAGGCCCAACACGTCAGGGGCATGCGCATCAACGACATCCCTTTGGTCCGCATATTGAGAAGTGTCGTAATGAAATTCAACGCTCCCAGCAGCGAACCGACGCAGAAAACAGCGATACTGATAATCCATAGATTCATGCCCATGCCCTGCCCGGGCCCGGCTATTTGTCCCAGCGCACTGAGCGGTGCATAGCCAGTCCATCCGCCAATCGGTCCCACCGTTGACTCAGCGCCTGAAAAGAAGATAGCGGAAAGCAAGACGACAAATCCGATGAATGTCACCCAGAACGACAACATGTTCAGGAAGGGAAAGGCCATATCTTCGGCGCCGATCTGGATGGGGAGAAAATAGTTACCAAAGCCACCTTGCGGTGCAGTCGTCAACACGAAGAAGACCATCAAGGTTCCGTGCATTGTTACCAGCGAGAGATAGAACTCCGGATTCATCACGCCATCGGGCGCACCACCTGGAAATAGCGTGGCGAGTATGGGCCAATGAGTTCCTGGCCATGATAAGTTCATTCGCATCAACACAGACATTGTCATCCCCACAATCACCGCCACAAGCGCTAGCATGATGTACTGGATGCCGATGACTTTGTGGTCCAGACTGAAGATGTACTTGCGTATGAAGCTCTTTGGTGGCTCGTGCCGGTGCACAGCCTCGTGGCTCTCAACTGACATCTCTTATCTCCTCATCATTAAGCTCAATTAACACAACCCGAAGACTAAGCTGACCTAATTATTGGCCCGTCGCAGGCAATTGGTACTTCGCAAGCAACTCGACCATTCGAGCCTGAAACTGCTCTTGAGGCAGCACTACTAAGGCGCGGTGTTCAGCCTCGGGAAGAACCAGCATGTAACTCTTCATTTTAAAGTGAAGTTGCCCGCAGAGTTCGGCACATGCCAATTCATACTTGCCTGGTTGGTTTGCAGTAAAATGCACGCGAATTATCATTCCCGGTACCAGATCCTGTTTGAACCGAAGTTGAGGAACCCAGAAGTCGTGGATCACGTCTTTCGAACGTAGAATCAGCTCAACAGGCCGTCCGGACGGGATTGCCAGAGCACTGGTCACTGAGTCGTCCTTTGCACTGGGATCTGCTTCATCCAACCCAATGAAGTTGAGTGACGTATCGTCGATTAGCTTGGGATCAGTCCGGCCGAAAACTCCGTCCCTGCCTGCGTAGTGGAAGTTCCATTGAAACTGCTGCGCGACCACCTCAACCTGGTAGGCTCCTGCCGGCGCCCGATTAAAGTGGAGCGACGCCCAGACGCTCTGGCCCATAACCGCCAGACTAATAAAGATGACAGCGGTCACCATGGTCCAAACAACTTCCAGCCGATTGCTGCCATGCGTATAGGTGGCTCGGCCGCGATTGCCGGTGTCGCGATATTTCCAGACCATGTAGCCAAGGCCTACCTGGGCCGCCGTAAAGGCAATGCCCACAACAATGATCGTCAGCATGAACTGTCGATCAAGCGCGGCGGCGTGAGAAGAAATGGCCGTTGGAAACCACCACTTCTTAGTGGTAAAAAGGATCACTGACCCGAGGGTCAGGAGCCAGATAATAACCGCAAGAACTCGTCCCATCGGCTACATCTCCTTTTGGTAAATGGTGAATAGCAAATGGTAAATGGTAAATCGATATCGTAAGTTGTGATAGCAGGTTGCCCGTTTCGATCCATTAAGTCTTAACCATTTACCATTTACCTGTTAGCAGGTTGCCGCTTTCAATCCATCAAGTTTTAACCATTTACCATTCACCATTTACCTGTTCAAGACCATCAGAATAAATAGAAGCGGCAAATAAAGAACTGAGGCCAGCAACAGCCGCCGCGCTTGTTGCCTCGATTTGGAAAACGCGGCGCGAACACTGTAGTAAAGAAAGAGCAGTCCCAGAACGAGGGCGCCGTAAAGATAAATTTTGCCCGAGATGCCCAGCGCAGCAGGAATCAGGCTTACGGGCAGGAGCATCAGGGTGTAAACAACTATTTGCTGACCCGTGACGCGTCCGTCCGGCTCCACTACCGGCAACATGAGAATCCCTGCGCGGGCGTAGTCTTCGCGATACATCCAGGCAATCGCCAGGAAATGTGGAAACTGCCACAGAAAAAGAATCGCGAATAACACCCATGCTTCGAGGCTTAGCTTTCCACGTGCTGCTGTCCATCCAATCAGCGGCGGCACGGCCCCCGGGAAAGCGCCCACAAGCGTTGAGAGCGAGGTCTTTGTTTTGAGTGGCGTATAGCCGAACAGGTAACCCGCAATGACCGTCAGTCCGATGAATGCCGTAAGTGGATTCACAACAATTGCGAGGTAGGTTTCGGCTAGAACCGTTAACCCGGCGCCAAACAGAAGTGCTTCCCAGGGCAGAAGTCTCCCAGATGGTAGAGGCCTATCGGCGGTCCGCCTCATCAGCCCATCAAGGTCTCGCTCCATGTATTGATTGAGCGTGGCGATTCCTGAGGCCAACAGGGCAATGCCAAACATTGCGCTGAGAAGAGCGCCGAAATCAACTCTTCCCGGAACCGCTAGAGCGAAGCCCGCGGCCGAAGTAAGTACAATCAAGAAAGTAATGCGTGGTTTCGTGAGCTCGAGATAGGCAGCGACGCGATCGCGCGCGGTTAAGCGCTGGCGCTCAAATTCGGCAACCGCGGTACTGTTAAGATTTATCGCTAGCTCTTCCATTCTATACTGTTCTTCCCTGCAAACCCTGAGCGGATGCTGCCAACTCGAACGAGGAATTGGTTGGACGCAAAACCTTGAAGGCTCTCAGTGTCAACACGATTGTTGTAGCGAATACTAACGCGCCACAAGCTACGTGGGCTACGGTAATTCCTACCATCGGGTTCAGCGGCTGTGGATCGTTGGGCGAAGCAAGCCGCGTCACGTAAGCTGCCAGGCCCAGCAGAAGTTGCAAAGCAAGCAGTGAGATAGCAATAGCCGCGGGCCTTGTTAGAAACTTCTCGTCCGCATGTCGCCGCCAGACCAGTAGAGTGGCACCTGCCAGAACCAGAGTCACAGCGATAGCTCCTCCGATGTGCGCAATCACCAGGTCAGTCGGCAAAGGCTTGTCCCAGGTTGCGGAATGTCGCAGTGTAGCGCCCAATATTAACTGCAGGAATATGGTGGCAACAGCCGCGAGACATAGGTAACGAACGGGCAGGGTTCCCTTCTCTTCGAGTGTTGCACTCTCCTGTGACCAGCTTCTCGAAGTGAAGACCGCCAGACTTACCGTGGTACAGAAAAACAGTTGCGCGAGCGTTGCGTGCGCTGCTGAAACTGCCAGCGGCAACATCAATTTCACGGTCAATCCACCTAGCAGCCCCTGGGCGATTACCGCAGCAAGGGCCAGCAGTCCTAACCGGCACACCCAACGCCTCTTTTCGCTACGGAAGAGATAGACGACTAGCGCGATCGTAAGCAGGCCGACAGTGGTTGCGACTAAGCGATGACCATGCTCCCAAAAGAGATTACCCACCATCTTCGGGAAGACCTGACCATTGGAAAGTGGCCAATCCGGCGTTGCCAGTCCCGCATCATGGCTCGTGACGAGCGCACCGGCAATAATGAGAAAGAACGTGGCACAGGCAACGAGCAATGCGAATCGATGCAGGCTCTTGTTCATGATCTCAATTGCCGATTGCCAATGATGGATTTTCGATTGCCAATTGCGAATTGCCAATTGGGGTTGGTCCTGTTAGCTTCCTTTTCCACTGAACTCGCAGAGCAGATCGGCAATCGGCAATCTAAGATTGCAAATTCCCTCAGTGTCTACCCAACATTGGAACGTCAAGGGCGGGCATCATCTCCAGACCCGTTCGAGCAGTGGCGCTCGCTGCCTCGCCAAAGGCGAAGTCCACCTTGGCGCTTCCGTTTGCGGCCAGTTTAACCTGCATTGTTTTTTCGGTTCCCTGAGCGCCACCCTCATGCCATGCCGCAACTGTGTAAGAACCTGGCGGCACTCCTTTGATCGTGAAGCTACCGTCGTCCCCGCTAACGGCAAAGAACGGATGCTTCAATACGCCGATGTAGGCCTTCATCCAGGGGTGCTGATTACACTTCACCGGAACGAGAATCTCAGCGCGAGCGAAAGTCTTCTCAATAGGCGGCGCTCCGTTTGGCTGCGTCTGGTTCCACTCAGGATTGTTTTTCGGAGTCGGGTGGATGTTGTGCTGCGTCGGATCGCTGTTAGTGATCTTCAACTTCTGGTTTGTCTGGATGCCCAGCACGTGTGGTCGGTAATGGCAGCCGTTCTGATCAAGCGTAACAGTGTCGGACGAAGTGGGAAAGGTATTTTCGCCAATCTTCGTGCCATCTGCGAGCGTGCCGTCCTTGATATAGACAAATGCGTTGGCGAGTTTGCCATTGCTAACCACGGTATCCTCGGTCGATAGATTCGGATTCTTCTGACCGCAAACAGGATCTGCCGAGGTGTCTATCTTCTTTGGCGCCGGCACAGTCCCGTTGAATGCGATTGTTCCGGAGACCGTCCCTTCGTCACCCTTGCTTGTATAAGCCTTGCCGGTCATTGGCCCCTCATTTTTATTCGGCTCCCCTTCCTTCTTGGTACAAGCTGAGGCAAGGGCGAGAAGCGACAGAGCAATTGTTAGAACCAGCCAGACCTTTGTCTGCTTCTTAAACATAATCAGTTCCTCCAAATTAAGATGAAATTCAGATCAACTCTAACACGGTGCTCGATAGAAGTAGACCCGCGGCAGCGCCAAAGGGACTAAAGACCTGGCGCGCGGGCATTCGCTCTCGGTGTTCCGCTCCGGGCCACTGTGCTGCCGCGTTTGTGCTGATGAGTTCTGTTCGAGCTGGTCTCACGGCCGCCGGTATTGGAATTACCTTGAGCCTTCTGGTTCTGCGATGTTACTCCGGCGGCAGGTGGAGCGGGCGACGTAGCCAATAGACGTTTCTGCTCGTCGGACGTCATCAGGAACATGTAACGAACCAGCAGCTTGGCATGATCACGTTGGTATTGATTTGCACTCGCCGGTGGATTCGGCAGGTTGACCACCCAGCGATCACCCTCTTTTCTGAACAAGCCCGTAGGCATGGCCGTCCCGGGGCTAATCTGCGACGGATCCAATAACCAGCGGAAAGTCCAGTCAGGCTTGAGACGTTCACTGGCAAGCAGAAAGTTTGGCGCGATCGCTTTCGCATCGTGCGCGGGCTCGCCAGTAATGTGGCACTTCAAGCACGGAGTGCCTGAGGTGAACATCTGCCGCGCTACCAGTTTCTCTTCTTCGCTCAGCGGCTCGAGCGGCTGCTTGATGTAAGGCTCTTGCTGGCCCGACATCGCCATGAAAAATCGAACCAGAGTCTGCAGCTCGTTTGGCGAGAAGCTGAAGGTTGGCATGCGGAACTTCAGATAGGGGCGCACACCATTTCGATCCAGACCAGGCTGGGCTTTCAACTTGTCGCCACTTGGCGGTGCGCCGCCGCCGCTTGTGCTTGTGGCCGCAGTTTGCGATGCTTCCGCGGGACTCTTTTCACTGCTCAGCGATGGATCATGTAGAAACTTCAAGAGCCAATTAGGATCAACGCGTGCCCCCTCACTCGTCAATCGCGGTGGCAGCAGATCCTTACCCTCGGGAGTCTGATAGAACGGCAGATCCATCACGATTGAACGCTGGCCGACCTGGAGTGCGTGACATCCCATGCAGTTATACTTCTTAACAACCCACCAGCCGTTTTGGATGTCTTGCCGCCGTTGATCCTGCGGGTTGTAGAAGAGTGACTGCGGCACATTGGAACCCTCCGAGCCAACGCTGCCGAGTAGAAAAGTGGTCAAGGCTGTTCGCCATTCTGGCGTCAGATAAGGCTTCGGCATTCTGAGCCGGTCTTTGGGATCCTTTTCCTTACCCTCATCGTAGATCGATGGCTGCCAGATTTTATGTTCAAAAAATCCCTTGTGGTTATACCAGGACGTCTCCTTCTTTTCGGGATGCAGTTTCAGCGGATCATTTCCCTCTTCCGCCTTCTTGGTTTGCAACGCAAAGTCTAATCTCTCAATCGGCGTCGCGCCTTCAACAGTTAACTCTTTACCGATGCGCTGCTCATCTTCAAAGCCTTTTATTTCATGGCAGCCAGCACATCCGTACTGCTTGATAAGGGCCTGGCCTCTAACCTTGAGCTGCGCATCATCGATGAAAGATGCTTCTGCATATTGAGGCGGGGACGAGAGCGAAAACAGATAGGTGGCAATGTCGCGGGCATCCGATTCCGACAAGCGGAAGTTTGGCATCACCGTCATATTCTGCACTTGCAGCTCAGCGCCGTCATTTGGACAACGCGAATGCAATTCAGTATCGAAAACGTAAGGCAGCTTGTGTTTCGCGTAATCGTCCGGTGTTAGATCCCGCTTCTCTTTGGGACAGTATGGCGCCCAGCGTTCGCGCGGGTTATGAATCCAGCGAACGATGTAATCAAAGTTGGCTTTCTCGCCGACCTTCGTCAGATTCGCGGCAAATGTGCCACCGAGCTGGCTGTCGCCTGCACCAATTGAATGGCAACCAAGACAACCACGCGATTCGAAGAGCTCCTTCCCGTGGGTCGCGTCACCCTTTTGCTGCTCTGGAACTTTGCCTTTGAAGCCATCCTGCCAGAGATACGCGGCGATCGCTTTGATTTGCTCGTCACCGTCGCGGTCAAAACCGAAACGCCAGAACGTCGGCATCTTCGTACCCGGTCGAAACGCCTGCGGATCCTTCAGCCAGACTGGAATCCACTCCTTGCGTAACTTGAGCCGCACGTCTTTCAGATTTGGCCCAACCTTCTTCTGGTCCTGCATTAAGTATTTCGCCTGCAGGTTTAACTGATCGATGCGCGCGGAAACTAAACTGTTTGATATCTTTAGCGACTCCGCGTGAGCAAGCAGCCGCTGAGCTTCAGAATTATCTTCCACCTGGGCAGACGCAGCGGTATCTTGCCGAATCTGTTTTTCATTTGCGGTGATCTGGTCTTCAAGCTGGCTAATACTCTGCCGTGTGTTTCCTAAAGCATCCGTCTCACGATCGAATCCTTCATAACGATGACAGCCCATGCAGCCGCGCTGATAGAACAGATCGCGGCCAAGATTCAGCGTCTCAGCACCTTGAGTGACGCGATCTTTTGCATGGCATTGCTGGCAACCAGCTTCTGTGTTCTCTTTCTCAAACATCGGCCACAGCCAGAACTTATTGAGGCCATGGCTCTTCAATTCACTTGTTGTTGAGCGGCCGTTTCCCCAGTGGCAGCCAGAACAGCCGAATTTATCGGGATTGTGGATCTGCAGTAGTTCTCTATTTGGATGGCTGACGAAGGCTCGGGCCAAATCGTCCGGTTTCTTTCCGGGACCTCCGGGCGCCAGGTCTTCAGCTTTAATATCGAGCGACTCGCGGCTACCAACGTGGCAGACTTCGCAACGATCGACAATATTAAATTCATTGACACTGATCTGATGACTGAGAATTGAGTAGTCGAACCCTTCCATCTTGCGGATGAGTCCATCAATCTGGCTCGGCCCTAAACCGGTCATGTGGTGTTTCAGATAATCATCGCGTTTCTTTCCTAGTTCGGTGGGTTCCTTGAGTAATTCCGCCTTTTGGCCGAGCAGTCTGGCCTTGTCGTCGCGCAGATCGTTAAAGAGTTTCTCAAGTTGATCGTAATTCATCTTCTGCGTTTTAGGCCTACCCGAACCATCGGCCCCAGGAAGATCGACTTCCACTAATTCGGCTCTCTTCTGCTGAGCCTGTTTGCGATATTTATCCTTTGCAGAGTCCGGCGCTATTTCGACGTTGTAATTAATGACCGTGAGGCGGCCGCGCTGGTTTTGGAAGGGCTCAGTTACAGCACCAAGCTGCGCCTGAATCTGTGAGACCTTTTGGTCAATCTCCTTAGTTTCAGATGTTACCTTATCAAGCGCTGCTTGTGCTGCTTCAGCCAGAGTCTGGTATTCAGGGTCTTGTTTAACTTCAGCTTCGGTTTTGCCCGCCTGCGCCTTAATGCTTTTCAAGTAGCGCGTGTAGCGGCTGACAAACTCCCGCTGAATTCCTTTCCAGGGGCGTTGGCCGAAGGCTTCATCGTAGAGTGCCCAGGCAAGTGAACCTGTGAGGAGCAGTGCGCAAAGCAGCATGATACCGCTCGTAGAGCGACTCACGATTGGATCCCGTGCTGGGACCTCCGACTCTCTTCTTACCAGCGACTCAGTAGCCTCGGGAGAGTCAGCCACTACGATCTTCCTTCCGCGCTCGTCATATGTTGAACCATGGAGTTACCCACACATACTTAATGGTCAGCGCCAGACGCAATATCAGTTTCACCGGCAGTGCAAGCAGCACAGTCACAGCGAAAAACTGGAATGTCAGGTATTGCAAGAGACTCGTTCTAGCGAGAATCTTGTTCTCAAAATCGTTTCGCGGATACAAGTTAAGGGGACGGAACGAAAGCTTTTTGAAATCGACCGTCATCAACCAGTGGAAGAATAAGCCGCCCAGAATGTAGAAGCCACCCACTACAAGAGCACCAAAGATCATCTTCCAGGGATTGCTTGAAAGAAATCCCAGATGAAACAGCTTGCCTATGCGACTCGTGGCAATCCAGTCGTGGAGGTCGATATTCTTGTCAAAAACTACCGCGTTGTGATCCCACGTCTGGCCCGGCCAGAACCAGATCCAACCAGGACCACGCACGAATGTACCGATGAAGATCAGCATGATCCACATCAGAAAGCCCCAGCCGAACATTCCCACCGCAAACCGGCGTTGCTTGATCGTGTAATAACCATTCCCAAGCGGGTTTGAGTCTACATACGGAAACACCATCAGGCCGATCATGATGATGCTCGGCATGACGACGCCGGCAATCCACGGATCGAAATAGACCAGCATCTCCTGCAACCCCAGGAAGTACCAGGGCGCTTTCGAGGGATTCATTGTCAGGTTTGGATTGGCCGGTTCCTCAAGGGGAGCGTTCAGAGTAATCGACCAAACGAAGAGAACAACGGTAACGATCACGGCCGCGAGAAACTCAATACGCACCAGATAGGGCCAGACGTGCAGTTCCCTTGCCCACCCCGGCTGCCACGGCTCCGCCTTTCGGTGATGTGTCTTGGCGAGCTTAGGATCTTGTTCCAACTCCTCGATCAGCCGATCATTCGCGCTCGACTGTTTCACTCCCAGCCAGGTGAAGAATGGGACCAGGAAGAGCATGGCCACGATCGGAACGTTATCCGGCGCTGAAGCAATCGTCCAGAGTTGGTGCCAGTCTT
>JBGPNE010000043.1:0-10401 GCA_041487335.1 Pyrinomonadaceae bacterium | reverse complement strand
TGATCTGGGGCTGGCTGGTAACTAAAAATAAGGGGAATATGTCCCTTAATCTGCAATTGAAGGTTACCATTTGCCATTTTCCATTCACCATTTACCTCCTGACGTGCACCAGGCAGTTCCGAACCTTCTAAGATACACCGAATTCTTATCTTTGCGCTATAAAGAAAAGCTTTCGGTAGTATCCTAATTCGATTTTGCCGTAACGCAAAACTTGTCAGTTTGCGCGCAAGCTATGGCTTGCGTTACGAAAAGTAGGAGACTACCAAGCTTTCTCGTCCTCAGTCTCTTCTAACCTCAATCTTTCGGACGGGCCAGGCTCTCAACTCCGGGGATTTTGCACAGGCCCTGTAGAAAAGCGAACGCAGTCTTTGTTTGCCGCCTTCGCTTCATACATGGCCGTGTCCGCGCAGGCTATGAGTTGTTGCGGCGAGGAGGCATGTTGTGGGAAAGCAGCGACTCCAAAGCTGGCTGTTAGCGAAAGCCGCAAACGCCTGCCCCCAGTGAAATGATATCGCCCGATCCCCTCGCGAATGCGTTCCGCGACAATTCCCGCTAGCCCTATTCCGGTGTCGGGCAGAACGATGACGAATTCGTCGCCTCCGTAGCGAGCTACGGCATCGGTATCGCGAACGGAAGAGAGAATTACCGCCGCCATCTCCATCAATACATGAGAGCCGACGAGGTGACCGTGGAGGTCATTGATTCTCTTGAAGTCATCAAGATCGAGAAACAACGCAGCAACGCTCGAACCGTAACGGCGCGCGCGTCGAATCTCATTCAGAAGAAACTGCCGCAGGTAGCGAGCGTTGTGGAGCTTTGTTAGATCGTCTGTTTGTGACAGCCGTTCGGCTTCGGCAATGCGCACTGCGTTTGCGAGAGCGGACGCGACCGGGAGCGACAGCGCGTCGAGAAGGGCGATATCTGACTTCTTGAAGGAGCGCGCATCTTTGCCCTCACGAATTCCCTCGAGCACTCCGAGGATCCGTTCACCACAGATTAGCGGAACCGCGACAACGTGTTGTCCGTGTTCCTTCTTCCTGGTTATGCCCATTCCCGCTGCCGCAAGCTTCGCCGCCTTCGACTCTGAACCCGGCGGAACAGCGGCCTCTTCGATCAAGAGCCGATGCCAATCGTCATCTATCATGCCGCCGGGTGAATCGCCGCGCTTCCGAACAGCTATTGCTTCGAGCATTGAAGCGTCAACGGTGTTTGCCTCTGAGATGAGATAGATGGTCCATCGATCGGCACTAACAAGGGGCTCGAGTCCCGAGAGAGCGGTCTGTGCCGCGCTGCTTTGATCTCCGATGAAGTGAAGCGATGAAACCAAATCAAACGCTGCGCGCAAGCCTTTCGTCTTCAGCGCGGCCGGAAGAGAAAGGGAGCTTGGCTCGGAAGGCTTTTTCAATATCGCCGGCAGCTTGAGTTCGCCAGTGGCTCCGTGACCCTCGATTTCGCTAAGCAGTGCCGAAAGTTGTGCCGGCTTGTCGGCAATAGCACGAAAGCCCAGCCGCTTCAGGGTGCCTCCGTCCAGGCTGCGAAGGTTGAGGCTCTGATACCCATTCACGTGCCTGCGGGAGGCAATGAGCGGTGTTCCTGGCCAGAATGCTTTTGCATGCTCAACAGCTGTGTGAAGCTCGAACATGTCAGCCCCGGGAACAACTTCGTACAAAACCGCGAGCGGTGGCGGGCCCAAAGGTTCCGCCGGACTCTCACTCTCGTGTTGACGAGCCAGCGTTGCTTCGATCTCTACCTCGCGGAGGCCCTCGATCAGCGTTTTCACACCAGCAGCGCGCAACGCCTCGATCAGTTCGTAGGCGGGAGCTTCATGTGTATCTGTTAGTAGAATTACGTGTCTTGACATTTAGAAAGCTTCATAGAGGGCAGAAGCGCTTCTGTCTTTCTAGCCCTTTCCGCCGCCTCCGCGGCCAAAAAGCGAAAGGCGATATTGACTGCTATTTCCTTGCGGATCCCGCGCGTCAATAGTGATCTCTTTGGTACGCGCGGGCGCCGTGATTTGAAGCTGGAACGAGCCATCAGTGGGGACGAGCGTCTCGCGGCCCAACACATGAATGCTCGTCCCTGGATCAGATCGGCCGCGAATCAGGTAGATGTTGCCGCCCAGTAGTTCGGCCGTGAGGCTGGAAACGGGAACCTGTGATCCGGTTCCCCTCGTGGCGACCAGGAACTTTTGCGCCTCGCTCCAATCGCTCGTCTGACCGCTCGCTGCAGTTGCGCGAACACGCCAGTAGTAGACACCGGGACGAAGATCGCTCGCACTGAATTCGGTTGCCACCAGTTGGTCGCGCTCGATTACCTTGCCGTCAGCAACGAAAAACGGCGACGTGGCGACCTCCACGCGGTAATAGGAGGGGATACCTGACTGGGGCCGCAACCATTTCAAAGCGACGTTAGCGGAGCCGTTTTCACCCACGGCGACCTTCTCGAGATCGTGCGGCTCGGACGGCTGCGGAACCTCCAACAATTTCTGCGGCCGCGATATTGTTCCTGAGGGAGTGACCGCCACATAGTCACCGCCATGCAGCGAGGTTTTCTCGCCCGTTCGGTTTGTCGTTTCAACCACGCCGATAGCGACGCGAATCTCTTCAGTGCCTTCTGGGTTAACGCCAAAGCTTGCTCCCGTCTGCTCCCCGAGGTTGTTTTTCGTCTTTGGCGTCTCAACGATATTGTCCCGGTTTGTTCCTTCAGGCTTTTGCCCGGTGTGCACATACATCTGGCCGCTGTCGACAATAACGTGCACGTTTGTTTTCTTGCCATCCTCAGCGCTGGCGTTGTCACGGATTGTGATTGTACTGTTTGGCCGTACTACAAGCGTAGAACCATCCGCCATGCCCACGCGTGCGCGACCGCTCGCCTGTGTCTGTACGGTATCGCCCGGATAAAGCTCTGTATCACCGCTCGCGCTGATCGTTTCGCGGGTGGCTGCGCGAATCACCCGCACGTCACCTTCGAAGGAGATAAACCTCGCCCCGGCGGTTGCCTTCATTCCCGTGCCGACGTTCTTAAGCGGATTGCCATACTTCCAGACGTAGAGGGAGGCGCCGCCGGCTAGCCCGCAGAGGACTAAAAACGCTATTATGAGGTAGACACTTCGTTTCTGAACTACCCACCAATCAAAAACCCAGCGACTGGTTTTAGTGATCATTTTCTCTATTAAACTATTCGGAACTGAGAGGCAAACCTGCGCTGCTCAAGACTCGCGCATGCGGGGCCAAGTCCGTCTAACCTTCAGCCGGGCGCGTCTTGCCGCAGGTTCAAAGGTGTGAAGCCCGTAAGCCGTTTTAGCCGTTGGGTTTTTATGGCCGGCGTCCATTAGAGAGGGCATTCCCGTTGGCAACTGTTTACAACCCGGCTAGGCCAGCAGTCGTCTGAAGGCGAGGTGCTGTTCGCCGGGATGCCGCAATCCCCTGCTCAAAAATCTAACACAGGCGTGGGGTGTGTTCAAGCTTGTCGACCCGGTAACGGATTCTTCGTGCAGATTTTACTAACGTTTCACCGGCGCTGGGCGGGCTCCTGTTCTTGTTCGACGCTCGCGTCTCGATTCTCAGGTTGCCCAGTCTCTCCGTGCCGAGACGTGAGTGGTGCCGCCGCAGTCTGCTCATCTTCAAGAGACAAGTCGAAATCTTTGGGCAGATGTACGTCGATGTTCATACCGACGTCCCTGGCCCAGAGTAGTGAGGCAGCAACGGAGCTGAGCAGCACGACCGCAACGAAGACCAGCGAGATCCAGATCGGTATGTGTACTGCTAATGCCACGACGAGCATCTTTAGGCCGATGAAGGTGAGCACTATCGCGAGTCCCATCTTGAGATAATGAAACTTCTCGACCACGCCGGCCAACAGGAAGTACATGGAACGAAGCCCGAGAATGGCGAAAACGTTTGAGGTGTATACAATGAAGGTGTTGGTTGTGATGGCAAAGATTGCTGGAATCGAGTCGACCGCAAAAACGAGATCAGTGATTTCAACAATGATCAGTACTAGCAGCAGCAGGGTGCCGGTCCATCGGCCATCTATTCGCGTGAAAAACTTTTCGTCTTCATAATGGCGTGCGATGGGAACATACCGGGTAACCAGGCGCACGGCTGGGTTCTGTTCCGGCTGGAAGTCCGTGCTTTCCTGGCGAAACATGTTTAGTCCTGTGTAGACCAGAAAAGCGCCGAAGAGATAGATGATCCAGTTGAACCGGTTAATCAGCGTGGCGCCCACAAAGATCATTGTCAGACGCATTACGAGTGCGCCCAAAACGCCCCAGAAGAGAACACGGTGCTGATATTTTGACGGAACCTTGAAATACGAAAATATGAGGAGAAAAACAAAGAGGTTATCGACGGAAAGGGATAGCTCGATGAGATAGCCGGTGAGAAACTCCAGGCCGCGCTGCGTGCCCTGATTCCAGAACACGATGCCGGCGAAGATCATGGCCAGCAGAATCCAGACACTACTCCAGATGCTGGCTTCGCGGTATCTGATTGTGTGGGCTTTGCGGTTGAAGAGTCCGAGGTCGAGACTCAGCATGACCAGGATAAAGACGGAAAAACCGAGCCATAACCAGGTTGAGTTGCCCATCGTGTTCATTAACAATGGTAAAATAGCATTGCAGGGTGTCAGGTGTCAGGTCATGGGTGCCCAGTGCTTATCAGGTATAAGGCACCTGACACCTGACCCCCGACGCCTGGCACCCATAGGCGGTTGCAGCACTATGTCGCTCTCCTTTACAATCCGCCGTTTGCTGGAAAGGTACAGATAATGCTCAAACAACTCGGACGGCTTAAAGGCACCCGCAATATCATAATTGTCGGATTCGTACTCTTAATGGCTGTCAGCCTGATCGTTTTTTACGCGCCCGGACGGACGGCTCGCAATGCGGAGCCCTCGAAAAATACAGAGGTACTTGCCAAGGTCGCTGGTGACGAGATCACTGTCGCCGATCTCGCTCAGCTCAGAGAGAATTACCAACAGATGTTTGGCGGCCAGATCAGTCTGGCCCAGTTGGGTGGGAACAAACGATTCGTCGATGGCTTGATCCGTGATCGCGTCATAGCGCAGGAGGCGGCCCGCCTTGGGCTGTCTGCCAGCGATGCTGAAGTAGCTGACAAGATTCGAAAACAATTTTCGGATGCTTCGGGGCAGTTCGTTGGCCTCGAGCGTTACAAGGAATCGGTTACTGCTCGTTACGGCGAGGTGGAGAAGTTTGAACGCAACGTACGCGACGCGATCGCGCAAGAAAAGCTCAAGGCTTTTGTCGCCGCCAGCGTCAGAGTTTCTGATGAAGAGGTACAGGAAGACTATAAGCGCAAGAACACCACATTCGATATTTCATACATAGTGGTATCCACGGACAAGCTGGCCGAAAAAATTCAGCCTTCTGATGGAGAGCTGCAGAATTATTACGAACAACACAAAACTGACTACCGCATCCTCGAGCCGCAGAAGAAGATTCGTTACGTCTTCATAGACCAGGCCAAGTGTGGTGAGAAGGTTCAGATTGCAGACAAGGATCTGCGCGACGAATACGATAGGCTTTCGCCAGAGCACAAACAGGCGGGAGTGAAAGTACAGCAGATTCTTTTGAAGGTTGCGCGCAAAGATCTTGATGCTCAAGTCGAGCAAAAAGCGAAAGATTTGCTGGCGAAAGCGCGCGGGAAGAATGCGGAGGTTAGCGAACAGACTTTCGCTGAATTGGCGCGCGGTAATTCTGAGGATCCGGCTACGGCAAAGAACGGCGGATTCCTATCGCATCCGGTAAAGAAGAATCCAAACAAAGCCGATGCCCTTTACGATCGAGCCGTTGATATGCAACCGGGCGAAGTCACAGATCCGATCAAGTATGCGGGCAACTGGTACATTTTGCGACGCGGGGATTCTGTGCCTAAGACATTCGAGGAAGCAAAGCAGGAGTTGTTGGTTTCGCTGCGTAACCGGCGCGGGTATGCGGTTGCAGCAAAAGTCGCTGAGCGGGCGCAGAGTCGTTTGAAGGAGACAAAGGATACGCAGAAGGTGGCTCAGGAGCTCGCTGCAGAGGCTAACATGAAACCGGCGGAGATGGTGAAAGAAACACCTTATGTCAAACCTGGCGATGATGTGCCTGGCATTGGCAGCAGCCAGCAGTTTGAGCAAGCGATCGGGGGCTTGAATAACCCGAATGACGTGGGCGGTAGAACTGGAGTGAAGGGTGGCTTCGCAATCCCCATGCTTGTCGATAAGAAGGAGCCGCGCATTCCTGACTTTGAGGAAGTCAAAACGAAGGTTGCTCAGGCGCTGAAGCAGCAGCGAGCCAAAGAGCAATTGGAATCGAAGGCCAAGGAGATTGCCTCATCCGTGAACAATGCGCGTGATCTTAAGGGGGCGGGTGAGAAGGCGGGTTTTGAAGTCGCAACTGAAGAGGCCTACAAACTTGGCGCCACACTTGGTAAGGCGGGAACAAGCCCAGCGCTCGACGAAGCAATTTACGCTTTGAATCCTGGCGAAGTAACTAAGGCGCCGGTGAAAGTGAGTGACAACTGGGTAGTCTTAGGCGCGACAAAGCGCACCGAAGCTGACCTCGCAGAGTTTGCCAAACAGCGTGATCAGTTAACACAGTCGAAACTTACGGAGCGGCAGAACCAAATTTTTGATGATTATATTGCTACAGTCCAAGAGCAGATGAAACGCGACGGCAAGATAAAGATCTACGCGGACGTGCTTGCCAGTATGGAAGAGGACGAACCTGTAGCCGCGCCACCGCGGCGGCCGCGATTCCCAGTGCCGACGAAATAGCATGCGAAGCCGGCATCTTGCCGGTGCGCCCAATTGGCTATCCGCTCACCATCAGAGGGCCAGTTACATTGCAGTAACTGGCCCTCTCCATGCCAGATATGAGACCACAGGCGCTTTGCGATCAAGATGCCCGGGCTCTCGCGGAATCACAACCCTTGCATCAATGGTGCAATCTCTGCCTGAGCCACCGCCGTGCGGATCTGGAGTTCATTCCCTTGAGTCGTAATCTTCAGATTGCCCAGCGCACTTCTCGCCAGCGTACCCTTTGCGGCAGGCAGACGGTTAATAAATAGTGCGCCAAACTGCTTCAGTCCTTCGATAGTATCGCTGAGATTTTTTGCGGAATATTCGTCCACGGTTCGTGCCGCAATCAACAACTCCAGATCTTTGTCAGTCAGCCCCACGGTACCGTACACCTGTCGCACTGCCGTAAGGTTTCTCGCGATTGTGTCATTGCTAATGCGAAGATTCTCAAGCAACGCGCGCGAAATATTTCCGCCGAATCCGACGATTGCATTCGGATCACGGCTTGCCAGGGCGATCAGCTCCGCATTTGCGCGACTTCGTCCCTTAACGACATCAATTGCGGCGCGCACGCTCTGCAGATCTCCGAGCGCCAACGTCATGCCGTCCAGCGGGCAAACCGCGAGATCCTTCACCTTAACATCCACCAGACCAAATAGCTTCGCCTGCTGATCCAGCGTAAAGATGTAGATCGTCTTGCTCTGATACTTTTGTTCCTGATATTTGCCATTCGCGACCATCCTGCCGGCTGCAACAATCGCGCCTGTGCTGAAGCTGCCACTGGCGATCGCCACAGTATTGACTTTCGTGATCCCCGCCGATGGGTAGGTGTAACGCATGCCAAATGCTATTTGATCGAACGAACGCAGATCGATGCCGGTGCGAGTCTTAAATTGTTCGATCTCTGCTTTAGCTTCCGCAAGCTTGGCTGGATTCCCAGACAACAATTTCGGCAGCGCTTCATCGAGCACTCGCTTCACCTTGAGGAGGATTATGGCATCCGACGTGGGAAGCGAGGTCAACAAAGTCGACGCGGGCGTCGTTACCGAGGCCGCCCGATTTTTTTGCGCTAAGCTTAAGCTGAAGAGACCAACTAAAATGGTCAGAACAACTGGAAGCGCTCCGAAGAGGATTCTATTTGTCACGACTGAAAACCTTTCTTGAAAACTCGGCCGGAAGGCCCATCTGCTGGCCTTCCGATAGAAAAATCGAGCCTGTAGTTGAGCAAATGCGGTTCATTATGCGCTTTTCCGATGCAATCCACACTTGAAGAGGTTGGCTTCATCTCGCTTCTGACTTTGGGGTTCCCAGCTTTTCCTGGCCCAGAACCCGGGCGAAAATGAGCCTCGCCTCAACTCTCTTATAATCCTTCGGCAATTGAAAGAGTCCCTGGTCTATGTCAAGACTGATGTCTTTCAATTCCGTCATTACTTCCGAAAAATGATCGTGGCCGGTTTCCCGTGTTAGCGATCTAATTGGCATCCCCAGAGCTTCGTCGACCCAGATTAGCGTCTCGCTGCTGACGGTGTTTCCGTTAGCTGTTTGGTCCAACGTTACTCGATATTTGGTCGTCGTACGACCGCCGAGGTTTTCGATTCCGAGTTTTTGGTAATGCGTCTCGGGCCGCGCTTCGTTTATTAGCCGGTCAGGCGAGATCTCGGCTTCTTTTTGTAGATTGGAGGCCTCGGTTTCGCCTTGTACCGCGTCCAAATCCGCGTAGGTCTTGTTGGCAGGCAACGATACGAAGCGCCTTGGGGGAATTTCGAGATAGACGATCTTTTCACCGGACCTTGAGTGATACTCTTCACGCCGTTTGTCTCCATCACGAGCTATGAAGGTCGTGCTGCTGCGCATCTCGACTGCGGATAAATCGCTCGAGCCAGGCGAGGATTCTCCGGTTCTGATGACGCGAGTGGCCTGGTAGCGCTCTGGTTCCTTTGTTGGAAATGGGGGCGTGGAAGAAGTGATGGTTTCGGACCTTGAGGATTCCCTGTTGGAATTAGGCGGCGTTTGCGAGCCTCTGCAACCGAGAATAATGGACGCGGACAAAGCAATGGAGATGAGCAGTGGCAGGCACGCACGCGGAAATTGATTTGAATCTCGGAAAATACTCACACGCGTTCGACGAGCAAAGCGAGTCCCATACCCCCGCTGGCACAGAGAGTAGCGAGGCCAAGCTTTGCGTGGCGCTTCTTCATCTCATGTAGCATCGTGACGGTAATACGGACGCCGGTGCAGCCTATCGGATGCCCCAATGCGATGGCGCCACCGTTCACATTTAGACGTTCCGGATCGAAATGGAGATCACGATCGCAGGCGATCACTTGTGCCGCGAAAGCTTCGTTCAGTTCGATGAGATCGATATCTTTAAGACCAAGCCTTTGTCTCTCCAGCAGGGAGCGGACTGCGGGCACTGGACCAATCCCCATGATCTCAGGCGCGACGCCGGCGATCTCATAGTCAACAATGCGAGCCTCCGGTTCAGTGCCGAATTGCTTCAAAGATTCTTCGCTCATCACCACCACAGCCGCGGCGCCGTCGGTTATTCCTGAAGAGTTTCCCGCGGTTACTGTGCCATCTTTGGAGAAGACTGGGGGTAGGCTCGCGAGCTGTTGCATCGTTGTGCCGGCCCGGTAGTGTTCATCACGAGCGAACTGAGCTGTTTCACCTTTCCGGCGCTGAATTTCGAGCGGTAGGACCTCATCAGCAAAGCGGCCCGACTCAATTGCAACTTGGGCGCGTTGTTGTGAACGCAACGCAAATTCATCCTGCTCCGCGCGTGGGATCTCGTAACGGCTCGCGAGATTCTCGGCAGTTTCACCCATGACCAGTCCGGAAAGAGGATCATTGAACCCGTCGCGATACATGCCATCGACCAATTCCATGTTGCCCATACGCATGCCCCAACGGGCGCCCTCAGCAAAATAAGGCACGCGTGACATGCTTTCTGTGCCTCCGGCGAGAATGACATTGGCGCGACCGAGCATGATCTCCTGCGCAGCTAGAGTGATTGCCTTCAGGCCCGAGCCGCATGCCTGATTCACCGTAAAGGCGGGCACCGTTTCTGGTGCTTCTGCACGATAGGTGATCTGTCGCGCGACGTTAGGACCGGCCCCGGCCTGTCGCGCACAACCCCAGATTGATTCCTGAATCTGATCTACACTGATGAGCGCGCGACGAAGGCACTCCTTTGCCACCGCCACACCGAGGTCAGCCGCGGTCCAGGAAGCTAGCGTGCCACCAAAGCGCCCGATTGGCGTCCGTACAGAGCCTGCCAGATAGACATTCTTCATTGCTACGTTTGCTAAACTTGATATTTGTAGTATTTGTAGTCAAAAATTGGTTGACCGGAAATGGTAGCACACGGTAGAAGTAACAACGAAAGCTGTAAGCGCGGACGTCTTCATCCGTATTGAACGGACGAATTGTCAGGGCTGAAGCAGCTTCCATCGTTTCGGCTTGAATCTTTTAGTCTTCCTCACACCATGATCGAACGCCTCACAAACACGGCCGTTGTAGAAGCGGCAAAACAACGTATCACTGAATTGTTTGCTGCACACGCTGAGTGGTACTACACACCGAGCGATGGAAATTCGCAGG